>VSNB01000131.1 GCA_009774055.1 Clostridiales bacterium | reverse complement strand
GCGCGGCAAAAGTAGGCGCGGAGTCCGGGGCCGCGTAGGTCCCGGGCCGATTCGAGAAATCACTCCCGTTCGCCGCCGGAGGCGGCGAAGAGAAGTCTATTCGATCACCTGAGCAGCCAGCGTCCTTCTATCCAACTTCCCATTGGGTGTACGGGGAAGCTCCTCAACAGGTACGATCCTATTGGGAACCATGTACGCGGGGAGCTTAGAACGAAGATAGCGTGCGAGGCCGGCGGCCTCGCACTCCCCCTCGTAGCAGAGAATCAGCCTCTTTTTCTCCTTCTCATAGAGGCAGCACACCCCCCGGACGCCTTCACCGGCGGCGGCGACCACCTCGATCTCTCCCAGTTCAATGCGATGGCCCATGTGCTTGATCTGATTGTCCTTCCGGGTGAGGAACACCAGCTCCCCCTGGTCATTGAGCTTTCCGATATCGCCGGTGCGGTAAACCAGCTCCGGATACGCCTTGTTCAAGGGGTTCTGCACAAACACCTCGTTGGTTCGCTGAAAGTCGCCGTAATACCCCAGGGTCAGGCAGGTGCCCCGCAGACAGATCTCTCCCGGCTCGCCGGGGGCGGCGGGACGGTCCTCCTCCGTCAGGAGGAGAAGCCCCGTGTTGGGGAAGGGCCTGCCGATGGGCAGCACCTCGTCGTCGGCAAATTCCCGGTCCACCTCGTACCAGCAGGACATGCCCGTAGCCTCGGTGGGGCCGTAGAGGTTAATAAACCGGGCGTTGGGCAGGGCCGCGCGCCAGAGCTTGAACTGCTTGATAGGAAAGACCTCGCTTCCGAAAGCCACCGTGTGAAAGTACTCCGGGATATGCTTGTCCAGCACCTTGAAGCCGGAGATCATGGTCAGGGCGGACACCACCCAGCAGACCGTGTTGATTTTGTACTCGTTGAGGTACTCCACCAGCTTGACCGGAAAGGAAAACAGCTGCTTGGGAATCAGATAGGTGGTGGAGCCGCACCGGATGGTGGAGTACAGCTCCTTGAGGCAGGCGTCGAAATAGAGGGGAGTCTGATTGCCGAAAATGGTGTCCTCCGTGACGTCCAGGACCTCGTCCAGCCGCTCGATATAGTCCAATACCGACCGATGGCAGGCGGCTACGCCCTTGGGCACACCGGTGGAACCGGAGGTAAAGACGATGTAAATGGGATCTGTGTCCAGGGCGTTCCGCCGGACCCGGACCAGCGCGTCCTCGTTGATCGCCGATGCGGCCAGCTGGTCGTAAGGCAGGACATGAGCTCCCTGGGGAGCCAGGGACTGGGCCTGCTCCCGGGTCTTTTCATCACAGAGGACGAAGCGGGGCTTCAGCTGCTGAAAAATCAGCTCCACACGGAAGGAGGGCATCTCCCCGTCGATGGGTACATAGAAGCACCCGGCGTACACCACGCCAAAAAAGCCTGCTGCCATCTTGGGGTGCCGCTCCATAAATACCACCACCGGCTCGCCTGCCGCGCCCAGTTCCAGCAGGCCGGACCCGATGGCCCTGGCCTGCGTATGGACCTCCCGGAAGGTCAGCCCCTCCGGGCCGTTGGAGAAAGCCAGCTTCTCCGGTACTCGCCGGGCGGTGGCGTCCAGGTATTCCAGAATATTGGTCTGCATCAAGCCGCCTCCATTTCTCCGCCGGCGTTCCCTCCGCCAGCGTTATCTGCGATCTCATCGCCGCCCAGCTCAGGCTGGGGCAGCTCCTCCAACGGAGGCTCTACCCACACCTCTGCGGGGGGCTCGTCCCCGGATTGAACGGGGGTGTTGGTGTCTGCCGGCTGCTCAATACCGGCAGTGCCGTCGTCAGGCGGCAGAACGGGCTCGTCGGGCAGGACGGGCTCCGTCGGGTCCGCGGAATCGGTGACGCCCGTGTTTTCGCCGGAGGCATCAGGGCCGGCGGCGCCGGGTTCCTCCGTCCCGGGATCTTCCGTCCCAGGGGCTTCGGCCTCGGGCTCCTCCGTCTCCACAGGCCGGGGCTTGGGCCAGGTTTTGGTGACGGTTTCCGTGGCGCGCTCGGGCAGGAGCGTGTCGTCGAAGTCGTAATAGCTCCGGCCCGCCATGGCGGTGAACGCTTCCACCTGCTCGTCCGTCACCATGAAGCTGAGGAAGGACGGCATCTTCACACTGCGGGGACAGGAGTCAAAATGGTACCAGCCGTCGCCGCAGTTTACCAGATTCCAGAAGTGCAGTGTTTTGCCCCCCACGCGCTCCACCGGCAGATTTTCAATCTCCAGAGCGTCCAGCAGGGCCCGGGATACGGCGTAATAGGTGAAGCAGTCGCCTTTCCCGGTAGTCAGGCCGACATACGCGCCGTTGATCCAGCTCTCCTTGTCGGCGTGGCCGGTATAGCGGATG
The DNA here is from genome assembly GCA_009774055.1 of Clostridiales bacterium. GTDB lineage: Bacteria > Bacillota > Clostridia > Oscillospirales > Oscillospiraceae > Pelethomonas. The sequence continues at coordinate 6,631 of VSNB01000131.1, read as the reverse complement.
TTGTTGTGGACGTAGTCAAAAACCGCCCGGGCCTGCTCCATGGAGGTCATATCCTCCTGGATAATGCCGTCCAGCACGTCCGCCACCAGCTGATCGAATTCCTCCTGGGTGAAGGAAAACTCCGTGGGGTGGGGCTCGCCCTCCTCGTCCGGCTCGGGAAAGCCGTCGTGCTCCTCCTCCTCGTCCGGCTCCTCCGGCAAAGGCAGATCAGGAACCGGGTCCGGTTCCTCGGGAGCGGGCTCCTGCTCAACGGAGGCAGGAGGCTCAGCCTCCGGCTGTTGGGCCGGCTGCTGGGCCTGCCCCCTGCCGCAGGCCGTCAGCCCCAGCAGCAGCGCCGCGGCCAGCAGGCAGGCAATAGCGCCCCCCACCTGCCGGGCCAGCTTGTTATGTACCGTCTGTTCTCTTTCTCGCGTCATAAGCCCTCCTGGGCGGGCGGAACCCGCCTCTGAGACAAATTGTTATTTGCAGAGAACGAACCGCAGGCCGGTCCGTTCAGCAGACCTTATTGTAGCACCAACAGAGGTAACATACAAGTAGAAAATTCTTAATAAAATACCCGTTTTCTGCACCTGTTTCCGCCGTCCGGCTCCTGCGGTCATCGCGGAGAGCCGGACGGCGGTCAGGCTTACGGGGTAATGATCTCCTGCGCCCGCTCCGGCAGGAGGGTCCCGTCGAAATCATAGTAGCACCGTCCCGCCTCGGCAGTGTAATCCGCGGCCTGCTGGTCCGTGAACATGAAGCTGAGGAAGTACGGCAGCCGGGAGCTGCGGGGACAGGCGTCGAAGTGGTACCAGCCATCGCCGCAGTCCACCAGATTCCAGTAGTGCCGTGCCTCGCCGCCCACCCGTTCCACCGGCAGGTTGTCGATCTCCAGCACGGTCAGCAGGGCCCGGGATACGGCGTAATAGGTGAAGCAGTCACCCTTCCCGGTGGTCAGGCCGGCGTAGGCCCCGGCCTCCCAGTCGGACTTGTCTGAGCTGCCGGTATAATAGATGTTGTCGTGGACATAGTCGAAAACCGCCCGGGCCTGTTCCATCCGTGTCATGTCCGCAGTCACGATCCCATCCAGCACATCGGACACCAGCCGTTCCAATTCCTGATTGGAGAACGTTTTCTCCGGCTGGGTTGGCTCTGGTTCCCGGACGGCAGGCGCCTGGGACAGCTGAGCCGCTCCGCCTTCCCGGACAGGTGGCGCGGCCTCCGCCGGACCGTGGACGGCGCGGCCGCCCGCATAGATAGCCAGAGCGGCCATCAACACGATGGCAAGCAGACAGCCTCGCACCCGGCGGATATGGCGGGCGCGGCGGACACGGCGGATTCTGCGGGCGATGATGGCTTCTTCCGCCATTCTCTCTTCGGACATCATAAATAGGGACCTCCTTGTTTCCGCCGGAACCAGCGGCCTTTACCCAATATTATCCAGACCGGGGCATCCCTTTTGTATCGCGCCGCCATCGAAACGGCCTCAATTTATTGTCAGTCCTGCTAATTTCCGCCTGCCGGCAGGCCCAGCAGCTGCCGCCGGAGCATATCGAAGGCATTGCTGGCGGCAGCGAAGCGGACGCGGTCCCGCCCCCGGCCCCTGCCGCAGAAGAGTTTTTTGCAGATCGTACCCTCCGGCCCTGCCAAGGCGATGTAGACGACGCCCACCTCGTTTCCACGATCATCCCTATCCGGCCCGGCTACGCCGGTGACGGATATGGCCAGGTCGCTGCCGCAAAGCCGTCGGCAGCATTCCGCCATAGCCCGCGCCACTGGTTCGCTCACCGCGCCGTACTGTTCCAGCAGTTCCTCCGGAACGCCCAGGACGCCGGCCTTCACTTCGCTTGTGTAGCTGACCACGCCGCCCCGGAATATCTGGGAGGCGCCGGGAAGGTCGGTCAGGCGCTTGGCGATGAGCCCGCCGGTGCAGCTCTCGGCGGCGGAGAGGGTCAGCCCCCGTTCCCGCAGCAGCCGGGACACCACCTCCTCCAGGCTCTCCACGTCCACGCCATAGACTACGTCCCCCAGGGTTTCCTTGACCTGCTCTACCAGGGGGGCGAGCATCGCCTCGGCTTTCTCCCTGGTATCCGCCTTGGCGGTGGCTCGAACCATGCATTCGTTGAGCTTGGCGTACGGGGCCAATGTGGGGTTGGCGAGCCTTGTCATAGGCTCCCGCAGAGCCTCCTCCACGGAGCTCTCCCCCATGCCGAAGATTTTGATTTCATGGCTGACGATCACGCCGTCGGTGAGTTTTTCTAAATACTGTGCCGCCCGGTGCTCAAACATATAACGGCACTCGAAGGGCGGCCCCGGCAGCATCAGCACGTGGACGCCGTCTTCCTCGAAGGCGCAGCCGGGGGCTGTGCCCACGGGGTTGTCGAATACGGTGCAGTTCACCGGCAGCAGGGCCTGCTGGACGTTGTTTTCCGGCATTTTTTTGCCCATTTTGGTTTGGAACCAGGTCCGGATTTCCTCCAGGATATCCTCGTGGAGCTCCAATTCCCTGCCAAACGTCTTACAGATGGTCTGTTTGGTGAGATCGTCGTAAGTGGGTCCCAGGCCCCCGGTGGTAATAATAATGTCACCTCTTTTCCGCGCGGTTTCCAGCGCCTCGGCGAGGCGCTGGGGATTGTCGCCCACCACCGTGTGGTGGTGGACCGTAATGCCCATGGCGCTTAGTTTTTCAGAGAGCATCTGGGCGTCGGTGTTTGCGATGTTTCCCAGTAGGAGTTCTGTTCCTACGGCAATCAGTTCGGCGGTCATTGCTGCAAGTCCTTTCTCTGCCGCCGCTGCGCGGCGGCACGGCAGTTTCTTCTCGAATCGGTTTCCGGGCTTCCGCGCCCGGACGACGGCCTACTTTTGCCCCGCGGCAAAAGTAGGCAAAAACGCGCTTAAACCTGCGGTTTAAGAATCCCTTATGATTACGAGGGGTATTTTGTTTTGCGCTTCCACTGCAGTCCGTCCGGTCTGAATCGGACTGGCTCCCATGGATCGGGCGAAGCGTCTACCCGACGATGTAAACGGTAAACCCTACCGTCTCACACGGGGGAGCTCCCGAAAAGAACCCCGGGAGATTCAGCGTGTATGACGGTAGGCACTGCGATATGCTCGTGGGTAGACGCAGAAGTCCGGCGCACCAACGAAGGTACCGAAATAGAACCACCAGGGTACGTCGGAGCGCAAATAAATAACCCCCGTAATGCGAAGGATTCTCAAGGGACGGAACGTCCCTTGAGGGGGCTTTTGCTTCTTTTCCCACAAGGGAAAAGAAGGCCCCGCCGCCGGCGAGGCGGCAAAGGTAAAATTGAGAAAAGAGCCCCCGCCGCCCCGCAGGGGCGGCAAAAAGATCAATCTCCCATGGAGATAGTTCTTCGTTCGATCCCCGCCAGAGCCCGCTCAATCAAACCATCCACATCCAACGCCTTCTCATACTCCAAAACCTCCTCCAGATGAGGATGCGTCTTCGGATGCCGGGGCGTGAAAACCGTACAGCAATCCTCGTAAGGAAGAATGGAAGTTTCAAACGTCCCGATCCTGCGGGAAATGGCGATAATCTCCGTCTTGTCCATTCCGATGACGGGCCGGAGTACCGGCAGGGCGCACACCTGGTCCGATACCGCCAGCGCGTCCATGGTCTGGCTGGCCACCTGGCCCAGACTCTCCCCGGTTACCAGGGCCTTGGCCCCCGTGCGGCGGGCCACCTGCTCCGCCAGGCGCATCATAAACCGCCGCATGATCAGTGTGAAATGATCCTCCGGGCAGGCGCGGCGGATCTCCTCCTGAATCTCCGTGAAGGGCACGATATGCAGCTTCATCCGCCCGCACCAGGGCGTCAGCTCCTTCGCCAGCTGGACCACTTTATCCAGCGCCTGCTGGGAGGTGTACGGCGGAGAGAAGAAATGGACCATCTCCAGCTGCACGCCCCGCTTGGCGATCATATAGGAAGAAACCGGACTGTCAATGCCGCCGGACAGCAGGCTCACCGCCGTACCCCCCATGCCGATGGGCAGTCCGCCCGCCCCGGGCTGGCTGGGACCGTGGACATACGCCGCCTTCTCCCGGACCTCCACGTGGACGCACAGCTCCGGGGCGTGGACGTCCACCTTCAGATGGGGATAGGCGTCGTGGAGCAGACCGCCTACGTATTGGCTGATCTCCATGCTGTTCATGGGGAAATGCTTGTCCGCCCGCTTCGTCTCCACCTTGAAGGTCCTGGCGGCCCGGAGCGCTCCGTCCAGATAGTTTTGGGCGCAGTGGAAAATGGCGTCCTTGTCCTTGGGACAGGAGCGGGCCCGTGTGGCGGCGACGATGCCGAATACCTGCCGGCAGGCGGCGAAGGCGCCCTCCAGGTCGCAGTCCTCATTTTGGGGCTCCACGTAAATCGTGCTCTGCTTGGAGTAAACGTGGAAGCTGCCGTGGTGCTGGAGCCGGCGGCGGATGTTGGAATTGAGCTTGTCCTCGAAGCTCCGGCGGTTGAGGCCCTTGAGGACCACCTCGCCCAGCTTCAGCAGAATGATCTCGTTCATAAAATTATTTTCCTTTCCTGGGGCTTTTCTGCCAGATTATAGCCGATTTGTTCCCGGTTTGCAAGGCCGGCGCACAAAAAAACACCGGGGCAGCCGCAAAATATCAGCCCCGGCCATTATTTCTCCGCCGCATCACATCTACCAGTCGCTCCACCGCCGCCAGTTCCTCCTCCGTCAGTCCGTCGGCATGGATCACTTCGCATGCGTCCCGCCGGGGAAATACCAGCGCGTCCACGGAAAAGTCCAGCAGCTCCATCAGCGCGAACAGCAGCGGCACCGACGGTTTCCGCCGGGAGCTCTCAATGTTCTTCAAGTGGATGGGGGTGATGTCCAGCAACTCCGACAGCGCCTCCTGTGTCAGCCCCTTCCGCATTCGGGCGGCCCGGATGGCCTCCCCAAGCTCCCGTATTTCTGCTCCCATTTCTATCAGCTCCCTCTATGGTTATCTTACAGACAACAATTCCTCTTGCAAATTATCTGAAAGTATACTATAATATATTCTGAAAGATAACCGAAGGAGAGATAGATCATGCATTGGTTCCTTTTATCCGCCGCAGCGGCGGCGGCCGCCGCGCTGCTGTGGATTCTCCAGGCCGCAAACGGCGTTGGGAGGCCGGCCCGGACGCAGACGCCCGCCGAGGACAGAGAGGCGTTCCGCCGCTGGCTGGACGCCCCCGGCGTCATAGATGACCTGATGGGAGCGGTGGAAGTTCTGGTGGAGCTGATGGCGCACCGGACGCTGGGCGGGCCGGGCTTCCTCACCCTGCGCCTGCCCCAGCCGTGGGAGGACGGCTCCGTTATTGTGACGGCCCAATATCCCAACATCCGGGAGGCCATGTACCGCCGCGTTGTCCGGCGGGAGCTGGACCGGGACGGCCTCCTGGCGGCGGGAACGCCGGAGGCTCTGCTGGAGCTGGCTCCCCAATTTGAGACGGACAGCGGTGGGATGGTGGCGGTTTCCGTGGAGGCTGCGGTGATGGAGCCGATGCTGGTGCGCCGGATTTCCGGCCTGGCGGACCGGCAGGCGGCGATGGACCTGCTGGCTGGAGCATTGGGGCAGAGGCTCCCGGCGATGGAGGTGCGGCCCTTTGGCTCAGAGCTTCTGCTGACGCCGGTGCGGACATAAATGGAGGACCGGGGCGTATCGCCCTGGTCCATCCGTTTACTGTGCGCTATTTCAAAGTGCGGTACTGCGCGTCGTCCACAGGTTCGTGCCATTCGGTCCGTCCGTCCTTGCCGGGGACCTCGATGGCCAAGTGCTGGAACCAGGAGTCTTTGGCTGCGCCGTGCCAGTGCTTAACGCCGGCGGGGATGTTCACCACGTCGCCGGGATGCAGCTCCCGCGCCGCCTGTTCCTGCTCCTGATACCAGCCCCGGCCGCTGATGCAGATGAGCATCTGTCCGCCGCCGCTGGATGCGTGGTGGACGTGCCAGTTGTTCCGGCATCCCGGTTCGAAGGTTACATTGTATACCGGTATCTGCCGGGTGGACAGCGGGGCAAGATAGCTCTGTCCAATGAAATACTGCGCGAAGGCGTCGTTTTTCTCGCCCAGGGGGAACGCGGAGAGTCCGGCGGGATCAGCCGCGCCGTCCGCCTCTTCTCCGTAGACCTCCCGGATCAGCGGGAAGGCGCTCCACGCCTTGGGCCAGCCGCAGTAAAAGGCCAGCTGCGTTATGATCTCCACGGCCTCCTGCCTGGTGACGCCATGGGCCCTGCCGATTTCCAGATGGGATTTGAGCTGGGGATACTGCCCCGCCGAGAACAGTGCCGCAATCGTGACCATACTGCGGTCGCGGAGGGAGAGCTGCGCCTCCCTTGACCAGACCTCGCCAAAGAGGACGTCGTCATTCAGTTCCGCAAATTTCGGGGCGAGATCACCCAGAAGAGTTCTTCCTGCCGTCTGCTTTTTCGCCATAGTAACCGTTCCTTTCGATTAAAGTGTTTATTCATCCATCATACAGCCTGGAGTGCACTGCAAGTCAAGTGATTTCAAAAAATAGGGCCGAATTTTTGAAAGCGTACCGCAGAGTCCGTTTGACAAACATAGAAGCGGGCGGCGGCAGAAAAGAAAACCACCCCGTGGAATTATCGGTTTTGATGTTTTGGCGCGGTCAAAAATAAA
>VSNB01000130.1 GCA_009774055.1 Clostridiales bacterium | reverse complement strand
TTGTGGGGTGGCTTTAGCCCCCGACGCGAGTTTTATTTTTGACCCTTTGTATTGCGCCCCGTTTGTGGTATACTCAGGCGAGAGATTATGACGAAAGGGGTGAAAAAATGTCGGTGCTTTTGAATCGGCGCGTCACCAGCAAGGCCGACTTCGTGAACGTAGCCAGTGAGATTTATGATGACACCATCGCGTTTCTAACGAGATTGTCGGCCCGGTATTCCCGGCTGATGGCGGAGCCGATTGCGATGCTGGCCGGGGAGGTAGAGGACTTTGCGGAAAAGGCAAACAGCATCTTCCCCTCAGACCCACAGCGGATCGACCTGCGCATAAGGCACCTCTTGGAGGCCAGGGCCTCCCTGATGGCGCTGGATGTGCGGCTCAATAAGTGCTATCGTATCATGAGCAAAAACCCGGAGGGGTGCTTTACCACCTCCACAGGCAGAACGGTGGACGCCAGGGAGGCGGCAGAGAAGCTGGAGGCGATGGCAGATAATCTTGGGGCCAAGATTGACCGTGAGAACGACCTGCTGAAGGGCCAGATCGAGTCAACAAGTAAGCGCCGGAAGAAATAGAGATCGCTTGGGTGTACTTCTGATAATTTACTGCGAGCCGTGTGGTGGTGGCTGCGGTCCCCCTATTACAACAACAACAATAACTTCTGCAATGTCAACACGGACGGCAACTACAACAATAACAACGCTTACTACTCGGCTGGGCTGCTGCCCGGATTTTACGAAAATACGAGGTCAAACGGAGTAACGATTGTGAAAGACGACCTTCGTAAAAGGAGAAGTACTTCCCTGGGTTTCAATCCCTAAAACTGCCCTTTGATGCCCCTGCACGGACGCTTCTTGCATGGCGTGGGATGTGCCTGACCACGTTTCATGTGCCGGGGCAACGCAGATTTAGACGGCACCCGACAAGACAACTGTACGGAGGGCGAATACTTTATTATGACCAGCCAGGAGCGCCGGGAGGCGCGATACCAACGCCGCAAAGCAAAGCGGCAGGCCAAAAGGGAAGCCAGGTGCGCGGCCCTCGGCCCCATCGACAAGGTGTTTTCCTATCGAAAAATGTTCTTCTACGGACGCCGCTGCTGCAACGGAGTCCGCTGGAAGCAGTCAACGCAGAATTTTGAATTGCACCTGTTTTCCGGCACCGCCAGACGCCGGAGGGAGGTGCTGGAGGGCCGCTGGAAGCCCAGGAAATGCACCCATTTTACCCTGCGTGAGCGGGGCAAGGTGCGGCCCATCGACGCGCCCCACATCACGGACCGGCAGGTACATAAGACGCTCTGCAACGAGGTCTTGGTGCCTCTCTATAATCCCAGCATGATCTATGACAACGGGGCCAGCCAGCGGGACAAGGGCCTGCACTGGCATTTCCGGCGCATCAAGGACCAGCTGCACTGGCACTTTCGCCGGTGGGGCCGGGAGGGCGCTGTTGGGCTGATAGACCTGAAAGGCTTCTTTCCCAACGCTCCGCGCTGGAGCATCTACCAGCGGCACCAGCGGCTGATTACTAATCCTGACCTGCGCTGGCTGGCTGATACGGTGGTCCGATACGCCCCCAGCACCGCGCCGGAGCGTGGGATGCCCCTGGGTGTGGAGCCGTCACAGCAGGAGATGGTAGCCCTGCCCAGCGCAGTGGATAACTGGCTGAAGTGCCAGAAGGGCATCCATTGCGCCGGGCATTATATGGATGACTATTACATCATCATGCCCGATGTGGAGCAGCTGAAGGCGGTGATCCGGGAGATGGTGCGCCGGTTCGAGACCATGGGTATCCGGGTGAACAAGCGCAAGTGCCGGATCATCCCTCTTACAAAGCCCTTCCGCTGGTGTAAGGCCCGGTTCACCCTGACGGAAACCGGGAAGATCAAGGTCAACGGAAGCCGGGACGGGATCAAACGGGCGCGGCGCAAGCTGAAGTTGTTTTATCGGGAGTTCAAGGCTGGCAAGCGTCCCCTAAAGGACGTGGAGCAATACATGAACTGCCAGAGCGCGTATTATAAGAACTTCAACGACCATGGGAGGCTGCTGCGCCTGCAGCGGCTGTATCATGCAATCTTTTTCGGAGGTAGACAATGTTCAGGATCACAAAAAACGGGGCCAGCGTCGGCATGACCGAGGCCCCGACCTACATCAAACAGCATAGCAATGGCAGCTTTGTCCTTTGCCCGGAGCCGGAGGCTTCGGGCATTGCCTTTGCCGGTTCGGTCTATCATCTGCTGGGCCGGGAGCCGCTGGAGGGGGCCGAGTCCGTCATGCTGGAGGAGGTTGACGCTGGCACCGAGATCACCAGGGCTAACGAGACCAACGGCATCGTGTTCGTGACCCTGGCTGAGTCCGGGGGGATCGATGCTACCACGGCAGCGGAACACGCCGACCTGTTTGCCGAGTGGGCCTATCCCATCAAGTACAAGGAGGGACAAATCCGCAGGTATGGCGGGGCGCTTTATAAGTGCGTTCAGGAACATACCTCACAGGCCGACTGGACGCCCAACAGCGCCTCCAGCCTGTGGGCGGGTACATCTGACCCCGCCGAGGAGTGGCCCGCCTGGAGCCAGCCTGTGGGGGCGCACGATGCCTATTCTGCTGGGGCCAAAGTGAGCCACAATGAGAAGCACTGGATCAGCGACCAGGATGGCAATGTGTGGGAACCGGGCGTTTATGGCTGGACGGAGGCTGTAGATGGAGCATAACAGCTATATCGCCAGGAGGCGGGCTAAGTTCTCTGGTATCGGCGGCATCCCGGTAAATATCCCTTATGGGACGGCTCTGGAGGTCAGGGAAGGTTTTATTCTCTTTGACGGACGGCCTGTGTGCGCGGTCACCAGCCAGAACGCTTACGACTACTTCAGCCAGGATGATGATGGCTGTGGCCGGGAACGTGGGGCGCTGGTGGCCGCAATTATCTCCTGCCTGGAACGGCGGGATGATGGCTACCAGGCCCGCTGGGATAAGGTGTGGGGCGATCCCCTGTGCCAGAAATACAGAAGGCCGGAGCATGAGGACTTCTGGCTGTGGAACTATGATTTTTTCAATGCGCCGGTGGTGGACCTCTACCACATCGCCCGGCTGATCGGGGCGCGGGCGCAGTAAGTTCAGATAGAAAGGCTGCTCACAGAGCGGCCTTTTTATATTGCCTTTAAAAGCCGTTTGAAAGGAGGCGGTGGCCTATGTCCCACTGATGGTTGACGGGTGCTGGAGCGGGGACGGCGCGGCTTCAGCGCAGCCCAGGGAGCGCCGAGAACAACGAAAGGAAGATGCACATGGAAATCTATGATATCATCGGTAAGCTGCTGGCCGCCTTTGTGGTGGGCCTGGTTGCCTACCTGGTGCCGAAAGCCAGGGCCTGGTTTGTGGCCAACACTGACAAGACCGCCCAAGAGCGGATCAACCAGCTGGTCACCGCTTTCGCCAGGGCAGCGGAGCAGCTGTTCCACGACACGGACCCCTCCGGGGCCAAGCGCCAGCAGTTTGTCAGGGAACAGCTGTCTGCCTTGGGCATTGAGATCACCGAGGCCGTTATTAACATGATCGAGGGCGCAGTGTGGGAAATCAACACGGAAACCAAGAAAGCCCAGGTGCAGACCAAGGAGATCGTTTCCGCAAATGTGGACGCCCTGGCAGAGGCGGTGACGCAGGAGGTGCTTGCCCGACTGCCGGGGCAGACACATGAATAAACGGCCTGTTTCCTATCTCCAGACCGACTCCCGGTGGGCCAAGAAGCCCTACCGGGTGCCGGGGGAGAACAGCACCATCGGGGACTCCGGGTGCGGCCCCACCGCCGCCGCCATGCTGATCGAAACGCTGACCGGCAAGACCTACACCCCGGAGGACGCCTGTGCCTGGTCTGTCGCCCATGGGTATAAGGCCCTGAAGGCGGGGACCTATTACGCCTACTTCGCGCCGCAGTTTGCAGAGTTTGGCATCAAGTGTTGGCAGCTGTCCTGGACCAACGGCTACCACAACCCCAAGGCCAAGGTCCACGACCAGGCCCTGGAGTATCTGAAGCAGGGCTACTATCTGATCGCCCTGATGAAGAAAGGCACCTGGACTGGCGGCGGCCACTTCGTGGTGGTTTGGTGGGCAGATAATAAAATCCGCATCAATGACCCGGCCAGCACCAGGGACAAGCGCCTGAACGGGGACCCGGCAACCTTCCGCAACGAGGCCGCCTATTATTGGGTGGTGGATGCCAGGGCCTACAACAATGGCGGCGGGGCTTCTCCCGCAGTGCCAGAGTACAGCACTTATACTGTGAAGGCCGGGGACAGCCTGTCGGCCATTGGGGCCAAGACGGGGGTGGACTGGAAAACCATCGCCGCCCTGAACGGTATCAGCAGCCCATACACCATCCACCCCGGCCAGGTGCTGAAGCTGGCCGAGAAGCCCAAGGAGGACGATAACATGGACCAGGATAAGTTCAATAAGATGTTTGAAACGGCGATGCAGCAGTACCGCCAGAGCCTGCGGGATAACGACTGCGGCGAGTGGAGCCGGGCGGCCCGGCAGTTCGCCGTGGACCAGGGCATTTTCGCCGGGAGCGGCACCATGGCCCCGGATGGCCAGCCCAACATGATGTGGGAGGACCTTCTGACCCGTGAGCAGTGCGCCCAGGTGCTTTACCGCTTCGCTCAGAAGTTCAACCTGGTATGACCATCACCGTAGGCGGTAAGAGGTCCCGGAGCCGCAAGAAAACCAAGCGGACCGACTACTCCAAGCAGATGATCACCGATATCCGGGCGCTGCTTTGGGTGGTGACGGTGGGTGGGCTGCTGCTGGCCGCCTACTGCATCCGCACAGGTTACACCGGGGCGCTGCCCTGGTTGAGTGCCATGGTGGGGCTGCCCTGGACCGCTCACGGTGTGGTCTGCTCTAACTATCTCAGCATGGCCAAGTCTGACCACAGGCGGGGCGGGATCACCTTTGAGAGCGCGAAGGCCAAGGACTTCTCCCAAGTGGCCGAGGAGGGCGAAAACAGCCCCCCAATTTAACAACATAGGGGTGCGGGTAGGCCGCACCCCTCCTGTGATTTATCCGAGGATAATGCCCCTTTAATCATTATCAGAAAGGGTAGATCACATGGAAAGCTGTATTGGATGGATCGGCGGCAAACGGCTGCTGCGGAAAGCCATCCTGGAGCGGTTCCCCACCGATGAAGTGGGGCGCTATATCGAGGTGTTTGGCGGGGCCGGATGGGTGTTGTTCGCCAAGGAGAAAAAATCCGGTCAGTTGGAAGTTTATAATGACATCAACGGGGATCTGGTGAATCTGTTCCGCTGCGTGAAATATCACTGCGGCGAAGTACAGAAGGAACTGGACTGGCTGCTGACCTCCAGGGAGCAGTTCTTTGACTGCCTGGCACAGCTGGACACTCGCGGCCTGACCGACATTCAGCGGGCGGCTCGGTTCTTCTATACGGTTAAAATCAGCTTCGGCTGTGACCAGCGCACCTATGCCACCAGTTCAAAAACGATTGACACCGCATCAGCGTATCTGGAAAAGATTAAAGAGCGCCTGCGGGGAGTCAACATCGAGCATAAGGACTTTGCTGACCTGATCCGGGTATATGACCGCAAGAACGCTCTGTTCTACCTTGACCCGCCCTATGTTGGCACGGAGGGGTATTACGACAGCCCATTTAAGACGGATGACCACCAGCGTTTAAAGGCCGTTTTGGAGGGCATCAAGGGCCGTTTCATTTTGTCCTATAACGACTGCCCGATGATCCGGGAATTGTATTCCGAGTATCGCATTGAGGGTGTGAGCAGAAAAACCACGCTGGCAGGCAACGGAGACAATAACCAGCTTTTTGCCGAGGTTATCATCCGCAATTTCTAACCGTTTTCGTTGCGTTCTCACAAAATAATCACAGATATACACCTTGCTGGTAGAATGTCCCTAAAGGGGCATTTGTGATGATTAAAAACCATCTATCGCGCATCCTCGGAGAACGCAGGATGAAGCAAGCAGACCTTGCCAGGATCACGGGCATCAGGCCGACCACAATCAGCGAACTATACAACGAAGTCGCTGAACGTGTCAGCTTCGACCACCTGGATAAGATTTGCGAAGCCTTAAACTGCACCCTGAACGAACTGCTGGAATACATACCAAACCAGCATCGCCGGACAGGGAAAGACCTGATCCTGGAGGAGCATGGAAACCGCAAGAAAAAACCACGCTAATCTGGGCAAAAGAAAAGGCGTTTAAGAGGTCTTAAAAGGACCGCTTAAACGCTTTTTCTTTTTTGCAGATTATGTGCAAGGTTTTCGCAGCTTGTGCGCAAAGCTACATCGGGCTTCTCCTCGGGCTCGGTGGGCTCCTCGGGCTCAACGGGCTTCGGATTAGTCATATCGTCCTTGGTTGCCGAGCAATCCTTACAAACACCAGTATCAGGATCGATATTCTTGTGTTCGCACGTTGCAGGATCGGGCTTCACCTCGGGCTGCTCAGCCTCCTGGGACTCTTGCTCAGTCTCCTGGGGCTTCTGCGCAGGCTTCTCCTCAATGGTATCGTCCTTATCAGGGGAACCTGCTTCATTATCAGGAATGCTGGGCTTCTCATCATCCTTTGCAGCAGCATCATCCTTATCAGGAGAGCCCATTCCACAACCGGGGCAGCTTGCCAGCCCTGAAACCCATTTGGAGTGGTTGCAAAACTCCGCCGCCAGCGCGGTTCCCGGCAGCAGGCTGAGACACATCATCAACGCGACGAACAGCGCAAGTCCGCGTTTGCGTAGACTAAAATAATTGTTCATGTCATTCTTCCTTTCTTTGCAATTGTTGTCGGATGCAAAGTATCCGGCGGCTGGGCGGGCATGGCGCGTCCTGCCGGCCGCGCTTTAGCTCCCTGGCTTTGCGTTACCGCCCTTTCGGGACGGGTTGCCATAAAATTGCCAGCAGCCGGGCTAACATAGCATCTGTGCAGAAACGGGGCTCCGGTCCCGCGGACCGTCGGCTAGCGCGCATCCGCTTTGCGCCACTTGGAATAGCGCGTTCGCGCTTTGCGCCACCGGTTTTCGGCGCGGATGACGCGCGCCACCGTTTCTCCTTTCCCACACATTCCCGTGAAGCGGGCATGCGCAGGAAACCCGTTTGGGTTTTAGACACCTTAGTTCCCATAGCTTTGCAGTCCCACCGTTTCCGATGGTTTGCCAAAATAATGGAGATTGCCGTGGTTGTTATGCGGATCGTCTGTTCGCTGCGTCCTGCCCCGGAGGTGTCACGGGGCATCCTGCTTCATGGGCTTCCCTCCCTTCCGTTCTGGTATGGTATCGTTTGGACGTCTATGCCAGCCGTCTCCGGCGTGGGGAACGGAGCCGGGGGACATACCTCACCGGACGCGCGGGCAAACTCCTGCAGGAATTTATCGTGCAGGTTTTCCTCCGCCAGCTTCCTGGCCTTCACCGCGTCCTCAAACCGCTGGTAGCGGCCCAGGGAGTACCGTTTGCCCTTGAAGCAGATGGCGGCCCGCCATGCGCCTTTGCTGATTTCCCAGTACACGCCGGGGACGCCGCTGGTGTTGTTCCGGCGCACAGTCTTGGACTGCAGCATCTCCACGCAGGTCCCGTCCACATAGGTCAATGCGGTGAACCCGGGATTTTTACAGCCGCAGCTGCTGCATTTGCCGCTGCGGAGGTGGTAAGTCTTGACCACAGCTTCCCGGCCGCAGTCGCACAGGCAGAGCCATGCGGTCCGCCTTCCGATATTTTCTGCGGGCCGGAGCACGGTGAGACGACCGAACCGCTGCCCGGTTAGGTCCAGCTTCTGCCGAGAATGCTCCATTGCCTGACGAGCCCCCTTTGTGGACAAAATATTCCTTTTGCCTACAAATTGGCCGATCTCCAGAAAATGAGTGGAAAAGTATACAAAAAAGAGTGCAACGAACAAGGACTGCAAAGAAAATTTCCTTTCAGTCCCTGGTTTGCTGCACTCTTTTCGGCGATCCGCTGAAATTTCTAAAAGTGGTTTTCCTTATGAAATGACTGTGCTATAATAAAACTACAACATCACTGAGCGGTCTTTTGCATATTTGCGGCAAAAGGAATATTTTGTCTATTCCGCCGAACCGCTAAGTGACCAGCCCTAATTTCTCCAGTTGCCGTGCATGTTCCGCGCCGGTGGTGAGGAGGTAAATTCGGGTGGTATTGACGGAGCTGTGCCCCAGAACGTCGGCCAGCTTCACAATGTCCCGGCAGGCCCGGTAAAACACCGTGGCGAACAGGTGCCGCAGGTTGTGGGGAAAGACCTTGGATTCTTCTACCCCCGCCAAAGCGCACAGCTGCTTCATTTCCCGCCAGATCTGCCGGCGGGAGAGGCTTTTTCCGCTTCCGGTGAGAAAAATCTCGCCGGAAGCGATTTTCCGTTCTTTAGCGTATTTCAGCAGCTTGCGGCACAGCTTGGCGGGCAGGAGGATGGTGCGAATTTTGCCCTTCAGGCTGATTTCCGCCCTGCCCTGCCGGGCGGCCTCCAGGGTGATCCAGCGGACCTCGCTGACCCGGATGCCAGTGGAGCAGATGGTTTCCATCAGGAGGGCCAGCCGCTTCTGCCCCCGCTCTCCGGCGGCGTCCAGCAGGCGGCGGTAGTCCTCCCGGGTGATTTCCCGCTTCTGCTCCCGGAAGGTCCGCCGCTGGAGGCGGAGGAATCTGATCCGGCAGTCCTCCCGGCCCAGAAACCGCAGGAAACGGTTGAGGGCGGAGAGCATGGAGTTGATGGTGGCGGGGGCGCGGCGGCGGGCCAGAAGCGCGTCCCGCCAGGCGGCGGCGTTTTCCCGGGTCAGTGCCCGCCGGTCCAGCCAGCGGGCGAAGGCCCGGACGTCCCGGAGGTATTTTTCGATGGTGCCCGCGCTCCGCTCCTCGCTTCGCAGGTAGGCGGCGAAGGCTTGGCAGTCGTATTCCGTGATGGTCATGGAAGCTCCTCCTTTATGTGATGCTCTAAGTTTCGCATAAATAGAGGCGCAGGTGTACTCTTATATGCAACTTTCTCCCAAATTTGT
>VSNB01000013.1 GCA_009774055.1 Clostridiales bacterium | reverse complement strand
AGTCCACCCTGACCCGGGAGACGGCGGCTACCATCCTGGGGCGCAACATGATGCTCCAGGAGTCCGCCGGGGAGCTGCTGGACTTCGCCGACGCCCGGCAGATCAGCAGCTGGGCCAAGGGCACCGTCAAGTCATCACTGGAGCACTACCTGGTCAGCGGGTATGACGACGGTACCTTCCGCCCCCAGCGCAACGTCAGCTGGGGCGAAATGGCCGCCATGGTGACCAACCTCATCGGCACGCCCCTCCAGGAGCCCGGCGATTACACCCTGGGCGGCACCTTCGGCAACGTGACCATCACCTCCCCCGGCGTGACCCTGCGGGATACCGTTATCAGCGGCGACCTGTATGTCACCGGCGGCGTGGGCCTGGGGGACGTGAAGCTGGAGAACGTGACGGTCCTGGGCCGCATCATCGCCAGCGGCACCGGCAGCAGCGAGGGCGGCGGGGCCAGCATTCTGCTGCGCAACGTCATTGCAGACGAGCTGCTGGTGGACAATCTCCAGGATAACCCCGTCTCCGTCAAGGCCGACGGCATCACCGAGATCGGACACACCACCGTGCGTACCACCGCTTTCATCGAGGACAACACCCCCGACGGCATGGGCCTCCGCCATATCTCCCTGGAGGGGGAGAGCTACCCCGAGGGCGAGGAGCCCGAGGACTGGGAGCCCCCTGTGCTGACCCTGGCGGGCCGGATTGAGGAGGTCGTCAACAAGACCCCCAATTCCACCGTCCATGCCGCCTCCGGCACCGTGGCCAAGCTGACGGTGGACGAGGCCGCCGAGGGCTCCGCCGTGGTCATCGACCGCAACACCGTGGTCAAGGAGCTGAATCTGGACACCACCACCACCGTCACCGGCGAGGGCGACGTGGGCAAGCTGGTGGTCAACGCCCCCGGCTGCGTGGTGGAGATGCTGCCCGATGAGATCGAGATCCGCCCGGGCATCACCGCCGAGATCAACGGCGAGGAAATGGACAGCGTAGCCGCCCAGGAGTCCTCCGAGGAGCCGCAGATTCTGGCCGGCTACCCCGAGGCCCGGGACATCATCCCCACCGGCCTGGACGCCGTGTTCATGACCAACAAGGCGGGTACCGTCTACTGGGCGGTCAGCGCCATTACCGATGGCTCCGTGGGCGAGGAGGATTTGATCAAGCCCCCGTCCTATGGCAATATTGCCGTCAGCAACGGTTCGCTGAAGGTGGCGAAGGGCAACGAGGAGACGACGGCCAAGATTGGAGGTCTGACGCCCAATGGCTCCTACTACCTTTCTGCCGTGTTGGTGGACGCTCGTGAAAAACGTAGCCCGGTAAAGGTAATTTCCTTTACTACGCCGGATAACACAGTTCCTGCCTTCTGTCAGGGGTATCCTTACATGAGCTCTACCTCCCGGACATTCAGTCAGGTGACTGTTATGCCCAACAAGGACTGCAAGCTTTATTATGCCCTGCTGCCTAAGGGAGCTGCTGCGCCTACGGAAGCCGAGTTGAAGGCGGGCGCTGTCTCCGGTGCGTTGGGCTACGGCGTACAGGATGTGTTCAAGAATACGGAGTCTCCCTTCCAGGTCAACGATATGACTTTGGAGGAACAGGAAACCTATGTCCTCTACCTGTGGCTTGTTGACGCTAACGGGGTTAACAAGTCGGCGATTACCAGTCTGACTTTTACGACTGCAGATGAGACGCTGCCGTACTTCCTGCAGGGATATCCCCAGCAGACCGGCGCCCTCCAGCCCACAAGCGCCACTGTAACTGTCCGTGTCAATGAAGACGCGACGGTGTACTGGGCGCTGGTAGAGGAAGGCACGGCCTATCCCAAGCCGGAACCGGGCGAGACTGGTACTGCGCCTCTGGACAGTCTTTACGCAAAGCTGCAGGTACAGTCTGGTACAAATGCGCTGAAATTTGGCAAGATAAGTGTCAAGGGCGACACGGATGGCGCGATCAAAATTTCCGGACTTGAGGCGGAAAAGACCTATGATCTCTATCTGGTCATTCAAGATAAGGCGGGTAACTACTCCCTGCGTGTGGAGAAGATGACGGTTAATACCCTGGACGATTCCAGGCCGGTCATCACACAGAGCTTCAGCAAGCCCTCCAGCAATCCCGCAAGCCCCATGGAAAATACGGGCATTACCCTGTCTTTCAGCAAAACCGTTGGCTCCACTGTCTCTATTGGAAAGGACTTTGAAACCCTTTACAATGAAACCAAGAGCTCGTCTGATCCTATCCAGGCGATGGTCAACTTTGTTACGGCCCTCAGCGACAGCATCACCTTCTACAGGATCGACGGGACGAGGGAGGAGATCGCAAAGGCCAAGGTAGACCCCAATGATACCAGCAAGGATTGGGTGATCGATTACACGAAGGTGGAAGTGACCCGTGGAACCAACCGGGAGCTTCAGATTACCTTCCCCGATGAAGCGCTGAATTTGAACAGTGGCGATACCTATTTCTTCCGCATCCACGATGTGGCTGATACCCTGGGGAACAGTATATTCCCTGACCCGGTAGACTTTGGCGACCGCTCTGTTGAGAATGGTCACAGTGTTCCCAAGTTTACCATCGCGTTTGCGGAAGTGTGGCTGGAGGAATTCGTCCTGACGGATATGCCCAAGGACCCGGACAACAACAATCAAGAGATCGAGCCAGACGCAGTCTTCCGTATGATCCCCGCCGCGACGCACTCGGTTTCGGATGGTCGGGCGTATGATCTGCTGCTGTATACCGATGAGACAATGGCATTCGACCTGTATTACCGGGTAGTAAACCGCGGCGGAGAGGTACTCACTGATAAAAGTTGGACAAATGATGACGGCAAATCGTTCTCCTATGCCATGCCGAATATGAGCAATAAGCCCATGGATGCCAGCAGCGGCTGGGTCAAGCTGGACAACAGCCAGCTGGTATACGCGTCCAATGGCAAGATGGGTGTCAGTCTCCACAAAGTGTTCAACAGCTGCTCTGCCAATCAATTCCCCAACATCAACACCCTGAACGACAGTGGGGATGTCTACTACGAGTTTGCCATTTATACCACCAAGAAGGGTACCCTGGATAACCGGGATGCCTGGAGCGATAACATCAATATGGATGTCTACGTGGTGGCGGGTACGGCTACGGCCTTGAACAGGCTGTCTCTCCGCGATCCCAGGCAAATTTCGGAGGATGACCTGAAGAGCTTTGTTGACGCGGGCATTTCCAGCAACAATGGCGGCGCGTCTATCGGCAGTCCCAATGGGGCCGACGGCGGCAAGCCCCTGCCCCTGGTGCTGAAATTCCCCAACACCCAGAACCCGAATTTCCGGAATACGCACCCACAGTTTAGTCCGGAAGATACATACGTCAACATAGACATCAATATTGAAGATGTTGAGAAGCAGTGTAAGGTATATTATGTCATTGCGCCGATCGGCAGCATTACGACGGAAGTTGCCACAGGTAAAAAGGATGATGGTACGTACTATCAAAATGCGGATCTGCTGGAAGGCAATAAAGCAGGCTATGCAGGACCGTATGTTCCCTTGGGCGGCTCTCCGTCTGACCCCAACCAGGTGGAAAGCGCCAACTATAAAGAATGGGTTACTACGCCCGATAAGCAGTACATCTGGAACGGCAAGGAAGAGTATGCCGCTTATCCCCGGGTCAAGGCTGACAGCTTCGTGTACACCGGCGGCTCCGGCGTTCACACCCAGCTGGTAGAGGACCTGGAGCCGGAAACGGACTACTTCGCGTATTTCGTTCTGGAAGGCGATTCGAAAAAGCCGTCGAAGGTCTATCTGTACACCTTCCGGACCGAGGCGCTGATCAAGCCTAAGATTCGTCCGGCCAGTAACGGGGATGGCACGGTAAACGTTGAAACCCATGTGGAGTCCACGGGCCGTTACCAGGTTCTGGCGGAAACCAGCGCGACTGAGCTTGACTGGCTGCTGAGCAGGTCCTTCAAGTCCTACGCTTATTCTGAAACGGACCCGGCGGCAGATGGAAAGTGGACGCCTGCATGCTATACGGCAGATGATTTCACCGTACTGGACGCGCTGTCCACACCATATGTTTATAAGGAAACATACGACCAGACGACGGAGGCTGAGCGAGAAAATATCCACTTCCCGGAACGCGGCGGAAAACCTGAGTGGTATGATGGTGGTTATTCGATATTCGACATTTATGCTAACAGTGTTGCGCGCTCCAAGATGTATGGTTTGATCACCAATCAAAGGCCGGGCTACGGAGAAACGGTTCCCAGTGAGATCGACTGGGGCGAAGCCGGGAAGATGGATGCGGATAAGAAGCAGGATAATACCTGGTGGCTTGATAAGGAGATAGACACCAAGCTGGATGAAAAGGACGATAACAGCTATGTCTTCCTTACCTATGCAGTCAATGTAAACACCAAGGTTGATGCTTCTAAGGAGGCTGAGGTCGCTTCCTTCAACGCCATGGTCTATCGCCGGACAACGCTTGATCTGCCTGATTTCGAAGAAGGTACAGGTTTTATCAAATACGGGGGAGCGGCAAGGACCTTCAGCGCAACGATCACAATTCGTTTTGACATGAACATCTATAAACCCGGTGTTTTGCCTGCCCGTCCCTTTGAGTTGGGAGAGCTGCAGCCCAGCCAGGCGGGCTTGGCTGGTGGAAGCGCCGCCGTGACGGAAGTGACCCGCGACAGCTTTACGATTGCATTCACTGACGTACCGACAGGTTCTTATGTCATATACGGAAGAGGCTCCTTTGCCAACCGAAATGGTCAAACGGCGCCTGAAACTCTGACAATCAGCGTCAAGGAGGAAAATGGCAAGGCGTTTGTTGAGGTTACATGGTCCAGTGATCCCGTCAAGAGTTGGCGAAGCAATATGATTGACAGCTCTTCCACAGGCAATACGGAGGATGTTAAGCTTTCGGCAACGACCAATAACGGGAAATGGTCGGGTAGTACAGGTGCCGGATACACCTTTGTTCTCGACAAAGATGAAACCACCGCAGGCATTCAAGTTGAAGAACCAACTGGAAATGCGCTGTTCTCCTGGGAGTCCAGCAACAAAAATGTTGCTGTTATAAATGGTTCTGCCGATGGTCGGAACGTGTCCATTGCCATCAAAGGGGCTGGCGAAGCTACCATTACGGTGACGGTGACAACTGCGGCGGGCCCTCAGACGCAGACGGTAAAGATCATTTCCAGCGTGTCAAACCAGCCTAAATTTACTACCGGGGCTGATACACAAGCAAGTTCAATGACGGGTGCAGGTTCCAACGCTTACAGTATTACTTGGGAGCGTGCAGCAGGAAAATATCCGTCTGGTACAATCGATCTTGGCCTTCCTGCTAATATGGCGAATACAGTAGTTACATGGGAGCCCAAGGACGGAAAGTGTGTCAAACTGTCGCCGTCCAGCGGCCCAAAGGTTACGATCCAGGCTTTGAGTAACGGAACGGCAACCTTTACTGCGAAGTATGGCGCTGGAAATTCGCAGGTGACGATTACATTTACTGTAACCATAACCGGCAATGATGCTACAGGCATTTTTAACGGCATCAAGAAGAAATAACCCCCACGGGAGCGGGCATCCGCCCGCTCCCGTTTCCTACCTGGTGAAATCACATAAAAAGGAGCGTTTTCCATGAAAATATCCACGAAGCGGCTCTTATCCCTGCTGCTGGCCCTTGTGATGGCGCTGTCCCTGTCCCCCACGGCTCTGTTGGAAGGGGTGGACGGGGATGGAGATGATGACGGCGGCGGCGAAACGCCCGGCGGTCAGGACAGGCTGTCCATCACGCTGGCCCAGGGCGTCAAACCAATTAGTCCGGAATCAGGCATTGTCCTGGCTCAGGAGGGCCGCGCCCCTGACATCAAAGCCACGATTTCCGCAAGGAACTCTGCTAACCAAGTGATTGATACACATGACGATGACCATATAATCTGGACATCCAATGATCCGGAAACTGTTGAAGTCCATAATATCACCGAAGATGGACGGACTTTCTATGTACAGGGAAAGAAGCCCGGTATTGCACGGATTGAGGGCAAGGTTACTGACCCGGAAGGCCGTCCCACCGGCGCGACCGGGGACACGATTTCTTTTCCGGTTACTGTCAGCGGAATCCTTCCGGCGCAGTCCGCAGTTACGATTGTGGAAAACAACTCCCAGAAGCTGCCGGATGCTGAGGTGGAGCAGGACAGTCAGTATGGCATTACCTATTACGGCAACGCCAAAGACGCGGCTGTGACAATTACCAGTGACCGGCCAAATGTGGTCAAGGCCACTGGCAATGACAGAAACGGCCTATATATTGATGGCGTTACACCGGGCACTGGGATTGTTACTATCCAGGCTGGAATATACTCCTGCCGTATTACGGTGACGGTAACCTCTAATGAAACCACCATAGAGTGGAAGGAAGGCGTCAGCGTTTCCAAGCCGCTGAAATTTTCTGCGTTGGAGTCCCTGATCGCGGAGAAGTGCCAAGAGGCCATTACCGCTGAGGGGGACAAGACGCTGGTGTCCATTACCGGCCTATCCGTCTCTCCATCCCAGGGCACGCTGTACCTGGGCTATGTCTCTCCGGAAAACACCGGAGCGGGAGCGGGAAGCTCAATGACGTATTATGTCCGCACGGCTGCACGCGGGCCGTATATTCAAGATATTACCTTTGTGCCGAATCCATCTTTTACCGGGGAAACGGCAACGATTTCCTATACTGGTACTGCGGCCAATAACCGCACATTCCGAGGAAAGGTTATTGTCACCCTCACCCAGGAAAAAACCGACCTCACCGTCTTCACCAAACGGGACACGCCGCTGAAGCTGTCCTCCACCCTGTTCAGCAAGTCCTGCCAGGAGCAGACCGGCGCGCCCCTGAGCTACGTCGTCTTCACCCTGCCCCCCGCAAACCAGGGCTCTCTGTACCTGGGCTATAAGGACGAGTGGGACTACGCCTCCAAGGTTTCCGCCAACGAGCAGTACAAGCAGAAGCAGCTGGACGACATGACCTTCGTCCCCGCCCAGGGCTTCGTGGGCACGGTGACC
This sequence comes from Clostridiales bacterium, assembly GCA_009774055.1. Classification (GTDB taxonomy): domain Bacteria; phylum Bacillota; class Clostridia; order Oscillospirales; family Oscillospiraceae; genus Pelethomonas. The sequence continues at coordinate 15,868 of VSNB01000013.1, read as the reverse complement.
GTCAGCTATGCCGGTTACAGCGCCTCCGGCAGCCGCTATAACGGCCAGCTGGTGATCCAGGTCAAGCAGGGCCTGGATGACGCCATCACCTACAACGGCGACGGCGCCGTCTCCTTCAGCCGCTACGACTTCGAGGACTTCTGCAAGAACGAGACGGGCCGGGAGCTGTCCTCTGTCTCCTTCACCCCGCCCCCGGCCTCCCAGGGTACGCTGTACTACAGCTGGAACGGCCTCCGGGGCTCCGCCGTTACCTCTAACGACGCCTACGGCCCCTCCCAGATCGACCGGCTGACCTTCGTGGCCGCCGATGGCTTCCACGGGGTGGTGCGCATCCCCTTCACCGGCACGGACCGCTCCGGCGAAACCTTTACCGGCACCGTGGAGGTCCATATCCAGTCCGTTGGGACCACCCGGGGGGATGTCTCCTACGTCTGCGCCCCGGGTCAGTCGGTAAAGCTGAACCTCTCCGACTTTACCGCCCTGTGCCAGACCCTCACCGGCCAGCGGCTCCACTATGTCAGCTTCCAGAGCCTGCCGGACTTCCACATGGGGACCCTCTACCACAACCGCACCAGCTCCGGCAGCATCGGAACCCGGGTGACCACGGCTACCAAGTACTTCAACAGCGCCACCCCCTATCTGTCCAATCTCTCCTTCTGGGCGACGGAGAGCTTCCGGGGCGGGGTGGAGATCCCCTTCACCGGCTGCGCCGTCAGCGGGGAAACCTTTACGGCCATCCTGTATATCAGCAGCGGCGAGGGGGCCGGCAGCGGCTCTTCGGCGGCGGTGCAGTACACGGTTACCAGCGGCGGCTCCGTGACCTTCTCCGGCAAGGATTTTGACGACGCCTGCCGGCAGGCCACCAACGCGGCGCTGAGCTATCTCCGCTTCGACCTGCCCTCCTCCGGCCAGGGCATCCTCTACTACGACTACCGCGCCGGCAGTACGCCCAAGGCATTGAACCCCGCCACCGACCTCTACCGCTCCGGCGAGGTGTCCATTGACCGGGTGACCTTCGTCCCCGCCAAGAGCTTTGCGGGCATCGCCTCGGTGCCCTTCACCGCCTGGGCCATTGACGGTACGGAGTACCGGGGCATGGCGGAGATCACCGTGCGCTCCGAGGCGGCCCTGGGAGGACTGGTCCGCTATCAGACGGGAGGCGCGCCGGTGCATATCAGCGCCGCCGACATCCAGTCCGCCGCCGGGGAGCAGCCGTCCTCCCTGCGCCTCACCGGCCTGCCCAACGCCAGCCAGGGAAAGCTGTACTACCAGTACGCTGGCCCCACCCAGTACAGCTGGCAGGGCAATACCACCACGGAGTACAGCCTCTACGGCGACCCCTCAGTATCCAACCTGACCTTCGTTCCCAAAGCGGGCTATACCGGGACAGTGGAGATCCCCTATGCCGCCGCCACCTCCAGCGGCGGGTACGCCGGGACGATCCGGATCACGGTGTCCGCGCCGAATTCCTCCGTCAATTTTGACGATCTGGATGGCTACTCGGCCCAGACCAAGGCCGCCGTGGACTACCTGTCCAGCATCGGCGTGGTCAACGGTACCGGTTACCGGACCTATGAGCCGGGGGCGTCCATCCGGCGGGGGGACTTCTGCGTGATGCTGTCCCGGGCCTTCCAGTTCAACGTGGGCGGCTCCGGCGGGGGCTTTACCGACGTGCCGGCGGGGGCCTACTACGCCTCGGCGGTCAATGACCTCTACGCCCTGGGCATTGTCAACGGCGTAGGCGGCGGCCGCTTCCAGCCCTCCGCCACTCTCTCCCGCCAGGACGCGGCCCTGATGATCCAGCGGACCTTGAACCAGGCGGGGATTGAGATCCCGGACGGCAATTCCGCCGCCCTGGCGGCATACAGCGACCGGGGGCAGGTAGCCGATTACGCCCGGGGGGCGGTGGCCGGACTGGCCCAGCTGGGCCTGCTGCCCACCCGGAACAGCCGGCTCTCGCCCAAGGCGAACCTGACCCGGGCGGATATGGCCCTGCTGCTCCACCGGGCGATGACACAGTAATATCCACGGCGGAGAAACGGAATACTCCTGCGGATAAATAGCAGCGGCGGCCTCTGAGAAGAGGCCGCCGCTGGCGTATTAGTTACTCCTGCTCCCAGTTGTGCCAGACGTTCTGCACGTCGTCGTTGTCCTCCAGGAGGTCGATGAGCTTGGTCATATTCTTGATGTCCTCCTCGCCGGTGAGGGTAATGTAATTCTGGGGCACCATTTCGATGGCGGCCTGGGCGAACACATAGCCCTTGGCCTCCAGGGCAGCGGTGACGGCGTTGAAATCGTCGGGCTCGGTGGTGATCTCAAAGATGCCGCCGTCGGCCTCGAAGTCCGCCGCGCCGCAGTCCAGGGCGTCCATCATTACCGTCTCCTCCTCCAGGTCGCCCTCCTCGTTGTCAATGACGATGACGCCCTTGCGGTCGAAGCTCCAGCTGACGCAGCCGGTGGCCCCCAGGCCCTTGCCGTACTTGTCCAGCAGGTGCCGGACCTCAGGCGCGGTGCGGTTGCGGTTGTCGGTGAGGGCCTCCACGATGACGGCCACGCCGCTGGGGCCGTAGCCCTCGTAGACCACCTGCTCAAAGTTGTCGGTGCTGCCGGCGCCCAGGGCCTTGTCAATGGTGCGCTTGATGTTGTCGTTGGGCATGTTGGCGGCCTTGGCCTTGGCGATGACGGTGGCCAGGCGGGAGTTGTTGTTGGGGTCGCCGCTGCCGCCCTCCTTCACCGCCACGATCATTTCCCGGGCGATCTTGGTAAACGCCTGGGAACGCTTGGCGTCCGCCGCGCCCTTGGTTTTTTGGATATTATGCCACTTGGAATGTCCAGACATGTCGTTTATTCTCCTTGTAAATGAAATGTAAGGTATGCATAGACGGCGTTCACCGCCGGCGAATACAGGTTCCGGGTGCAATGGCGTTGAAAAAGCGCCGGCGCTTACGTATAGAACTCCGCCAGATCCTCCAGCCGCAGGCAGGCCAGGCGGCTCTGGGGCAGTCCGTAGCCGCAGCCGCAGTCCAGGTCCAGATAGCCCCGACCGTGGTAGATCCACATGTGCCCGTCCCGCAGGCCCTCCAGATGCCGCCGGAGGGCCTCCTCGTCATAGCCCCACAGCTCGCACACCGGCGTGTGCCCCGCGACGACGATCCTTCCGTCCGGGAAGGGGCTCTCGGCCTCCGGCCCGGGCCGCAGCCAAACGCGGTCGTAGGTATTGTCCGCCGGGAAGGCGTGGACCAGATGGAACCGCCTGCCGCCCGCTTCCAGATCCAGGCAGTCCGGCAGGGCGCGGAGGAAGTCCAGCGTCCGCTGCCGCTGGGCCTCCGTCAGCCGGAGCAGGGCCTCATAGGTGACCTGTCCGCCGTTGCGCCGCCAGTGGTTCACGGCCCGCTGGTCGTCGGGGTGGTCCATGGCCTTGAGGCACATCGTCTCATGGTTGCCCAGCAGCATCACTGCGTTGGGCCGGGCCATCACGTCCAGCAGGAGGTCCACCCCGCCGATGCCGCCCCGGTCTACAGCGTCGCCCAGAAGATAGAGAGTGTCTCCGTCTGAGAAACCGATCCGCTCCAGCATCCGCTGAAAGCGGTCATATTCTCCGTGGGGGTCGGCAATGACGTAATGCATGGCAAAGCTCCTGTTCCGCCCTCCGGCGTACCGTCCGGGGGAGGGGACTACACGTAATATTGAACAGCCTCCCGGTGAGAGGCTGACTTTTCAACCGGTATCCCGGGGAATTTTTCCTTCAGGTACTGGACCAGCATGGGGCAGACCGCGTCCTCCGTGGGGAAGTGTCCCGCGTCCGCCACCGTCAGGCCCAGATCGCCGGCATCCAGGAACTGGTTGTATTTCAAATCGGAGGTGACGAAGGCGTCGCAGCCGTTTGCCGCCGCCGCCCACAGGTACCCGCCGCAGGCCCCGCCGCCCACTGCCACCCGGCGGATGGGCTTTCCCCCGTCCGCGAACCGGATGCCGTTGGGGCCGAGGGCCGCCTTGACCCGCCGCAGGAAGTCGGGCAGGGCCTCCGCCTCCGGCAGCTCGCCCACCCGGAGGACGTCGTCGCCCCCCGGCAGCTTCTCCACGGCCTCCAGCCCCAGCCGCGCCGCCAGGACGTCGTTGACGCCGCCCTGGGCCCGGTCCAGGTTGGTGTGCATGCAGATGGCGGCGATGCCGCTCTCGACGAGCCGGAGGAGCAGCCGTCCCTGAGGCTTGTCATCCCGAAGGGTCTGCACGGGGCTCCAGGCGCAGTTCATCACCGGGTGGTGGGCCACAATCAGGTTGGCGCCCAGCCGCTCCGCCTCCGCCGCCACGGCTTCCGTCACATCCAGGGCTGCCAGGATCTTCACCGCCTCCCGGTCCGGCCTGCCCACAAGAAGGCCCACGTTATCCCCCTCCATGGCAAGCTCTCTGGGGGCCAGCTCGTAGAGGGCCCTCTCAATGTCCCGCAGCGTTGGCACGCTCCCACTCCCCTTTCTTTTCCTCCAGTTGGTCGATTATATTTAACATGCGCCGCCGTTTCTCCGCCAGGGCCGGGTCCCGGGCCTTCTCCAGCCCCGATGCCGCCCGGCGCAGGCGCAGCAGCCTGTCCGCTATGTACAGCCCCCACAGGGGGTCCCTGTCCAGCAGGAAGCCGCCCCACGCCTGGGCGTCGGAGGCAGGGGCCATTTTACCGCCCCGGACCGACAGAATGGGGTAGAGCACCCCTTTGTCCTGGACCAGCTCCTCGCGGAAGACCTCGTACCCATTCAAGGGCAGCCAGGCGCGCAGAACCTCCGCTTTGCTCATGGGCTGGAGGAGCAGCAGGGGCCCCGCGCGGCTCCAGGGAGCGGCGGAGAGGATATCCGTTATGGCGTCGCCGCCCATGCCGGCGATGACGATCACGTCCGCCTCCCCCGGCTTCAGGACAGACAGCCCGTCTCCCAGACGGAAGTCCAGGTTCTCCGCCACGCCGCAGGACGAGGCGGTGCGGCGGGCGTGGTCCAGGGGCATGGCCCCGATGTCGGCGGCCACGGCCCGCTTCACCCGTCCTTCCAGCAGCAGGGACACGGGGATGTAGCCGTGGTCGGTGCCGATGTCCGCCAGGCAGCTGCAGCCCTCCGGCGCCAGCGCGGCGATGGCCCGCAGGCGGGGGCCCATATCCAATTTTTCCGCCACGGATTCACCACCTTCCGGACAACACAAAGGAGGGACTCACAGCTTTATCCATGAGTCCCTCTATGGCGGTTCTTACTTATTCGCCTCGGCGTTGACGGCCTCCAGCAGCTTCTCCACGTCCACGCCGTGAACGGCGCAGGCCTCGGCCACCGTCTCGCCCCGGCTGCTGGGACAGCCCAGGCAGTGCATGCCGATGGACAGGAAGATGGGCGCGGTCTGGGGAGCCATGTCCAGAATGTCGCCGATGATGGTATCTTTCGTAATGGTCACCATGGGAAATACCTCCAAGTTGTTTTTCTATCGCTGGGTGTACAGATTCAGCGCAACTAGTATACCCCAATATCCGGCCGATTTCAATACCTTTTTCTATTTTACCGTCCGGTTTTCCGCGGCACGGCTCAAAAAGCCCCTTTGCGCCGGGGGCGCTTGTAGGGCGGCCTGCGCTGAACGGGCTTGTCGACGAGAATGATGTCGTCCCCGATCTGCTTGATGCACTCCCAGGGGATGTAGTATTCCTCGCCCCGTCCGAACAGCCCGAAGAACCGGCAGGGCCCCGGCACCACCAGCGCGGCCACCCGCCCCTCCGGCAGCAGCACCTCCACATCCCCCACGTATCCGATCCGGCAGCCGTCGCAGATATTGATGACCTCCTTGCACCGCAGCTCGACCATTCTGCACTGCATGGCCGTCCCTCCTCTCTTTCCTTGCTGCAGAGAGTATATGGGCGGGAGGGATTGTCTTATGCGGGGTGCGCGGGAATCCTATCGGCGGCCGGGTCAGATCAGGCTGGTTCCCTCCCAGTCGCGGGCGGCGGGCAGGCCCATCAGGGCGCAGACCGTGGGCGCCAGGTCCGTCAGGCATCCGCATGAAGCGGCGGGGTGGAGCGGGACGCCGTCCGCGCTCCGCAGGAGGATGGGGATGCGCATATCCTCCTCCTCCTCGGTGCCGTGGGAGTGGCCGTGGCCGCCGTGGTCGGCGGTGACGATCAGATGGTACGTTCCCTCCGATGCCTCCGCTACCCGGCGGATGCACTCCCACGCGCCCCTGAGGGTGTCCAGATAGTCCGGGCTCATCCAGCCCCGGTCGTGGCCAGCGCAGTCGGTGAGGCCCAGATACAGGAAGAGGAAGTCCGGCGCCGCCTCCGCCACCCAGGCCAGGGCGGCGTCGGTCAGGCGGCGGTCGGTGTCCGGATAGTCCCGGTAGTCCATGAAGCAGCTGAAGCTGAGGCAGCCGGGGACGGCGATGTCCCGCAGCTGCTCCCAGTTGCTGAACATGGCGGTGGTCCGTCCGGCGTCATGGAGGACCTCCAATAGGCTCTTTACCGGCCGCACCTGGGGCGTATAGACGTTGGTCACAGTGCCGTGGCGCTGGGGCGGCACGGAGTGAAACAGCGAGACGTGGCAGGGGAGGGTGACGCTGGGCATCACGCTGCGCCCGGACAGCTCCACCGCCCCCCTCTCCAGAAATTCCGGATAGAAGGGGTGCCCGCACAGGGCCATGGCGTCCGGCCGCATACCGTCCACCAGAATCAGGATACATTTTTGCGACATGCTTTGGTCCCTCTTTCTTCGTTTTCCGGGAGAGCCCGGCGTGGGACCAGTATAACGCGCCTTTCCAAAGAATGCAAGCGGAATCCCGGCTGTGGACGCGGGCCCTAAATATTCTTCTGGATGGTTTTCAGGGCGTTTTTCTCCAGGCGGCTCACCTGGGCCTGGGAGATGCCCACTTCGGCGGAAACCTCCATCTGGGTCTTGCCCTCGTAAAAGCGCAGGGCCAGGATGTGCTTTTCCCGCTCCCCCAGCCGCTCCAGGGCGTCCTTCAGAGCGATGTGCTCCAGCCAGTGTTCGTCGGTATTTTTGGTGTCCTTCACCTGGTCCATGACGCAGACGGTGTCGCCGCTGTCGGAGTACACCGGCTCGAAGAGGCTCACCGGGTCCATAATGGCCTCCATAGCGAACACCACGTCCTCCCGGGGGATGCCCAGCTCGGCTGCCAGCTGCTCCACCGTGGGCTCCCGCTGGGACTGGGCCATGAGGCGCTCCCGGGCCTGCATCACCTTATAGGCGGTGTCCCGCATGCTGCGGCTGACCCGGATGGCGCTGTTGTCCCGGAGGTAGCGCCGGATCTCGCCCACGATCATGGGCACTCCGTAGGTGGAAAACCGCACCGGCTGGGTGATGTCGAAATTGTCGATGGCCTTGATCAGGCCCACGCAGCCCACTTGAAACAGGTCGTCGGCGTTTTCTCCCCGGCCCATAAACTTCTGGATGACCGACAGCACCAGCCGCAGATTTCCCTGGATCAGCTTTTCCCTGGCCTCCTTGTCTCCCTCCTTGGTCCGCCGCAGCAGCTCCATTGTCTCCTCGTTGCGCAGAACCTTTAATTTTGAGGTGTTTACCCCGCAGATCTCCACCTTTCCCTGCACGTCCTCATCCCCTTTGGCGAAAACTTACAAAGGCAGTTTTCCCCTGTCCGGGGAGATTATACGGGAGGAAAAATGGAGGTTTTGTCGGGCGCGGAGGGCGGTGAAGCGGGAGCAGAGCCTGCCGGCCGTTACCGAATGAACTGCGATGACGCGTATCCTACGTAGTCCCCGTACCGCACCACATACCAGTCCTCGTACTGTCCATAGACCCGCACTGTAGCCCCGTCCGGGATGCTGGCGATTACGGAGGAATCCGTAGTGGGGCGGCTGCGGAGGTTCAGGGTGCCGCCGCCGGCGTGGACCGTGGCCTCCCAGGGGTCTACGGGCCAGATGAAGGGGATGCCGAAGTAGTCGGTGAGGCTGAGGACCAGGTTCCGGGCGATCTCCGGGATGTTGTTCTCGATCCAGCGGGCGTCCTCATAGTTGTCGTGGTACCCGATCTCCAGCAGGACGGCGGGGAATTTGGAATCCCGGACCTCCCCCAGGCTGGTGGTGGAGCGGGTCACCACCTTGTCGGGCAGGGGATAGATGCCCCGCAGGTTGTTGACGAAGATCTGGGCCGCCCGCTGGCCCTGGGTGCTGGTGGGGTAATAGAAGGCGATGATTCCCCGGACGTTTCCGTAGTTGCTCTCCGCTGCGGCGTTGGAGTGGAGGGCCAGGTAGAAGTCATACCAGCCCTGGTTGGCCTGCCGGATGGAGCTGCCGGCGGTCATGTCGGGGGTATTGCGCTTATAGCGGATGCCGCAGCTGTTGAGGTAGGGGATCATGGCGTCCGCCAGCCGGTTCATCCAGTATTCCTCGCTGCCGGTGCCGGTGACGTAAATGTTATTTTCTTGCGTACTTGGGCTCAAATATATGATGGGCATAGACTGCACCTCCTGTTTTTGCCATCCTATGCGGCAGGAAGGACGGAGGTGCGAAGAAGCGGAGAGCGCGTGCGCTCTCCGCTTCTGCAACGCTACAGATCGTCCGCGTCTTGGACTGGGACCTCGTAGGGGTCCGCAGGGGTGCCGGTGTAGCTGCCCTGGGGGTCCGTTTTGGCGGACTGCCAGATGGTCAGGTCCATGGCTTTGACCATGGGATCGCCAGCCTTTTTCCGCTTGTTCTCGCTCATTGCAATTTCTCCCTCCCGCCCGGATATCGTTCCGGGTCCAGAGGTAGTTTGCCCCGAATGACCGTTAAATTTTCTTCTGATACCCCAGATACCGGCCCACCAGCTGGAAGCCAAGCTCTGGCATGATCCGGTTCATCTCATCGTCTGTACCTACGAAGAAGACCAGATCCTTCGCGCCCTGCCGCTTTCCCTCGTTGAGGAACCGGGTCAGGAGCCGCCGGTACAGGTCCTCGTGATAGTTACCGTCTTCACAGCACAGGGCGAATATCTCGTACATACCGTCCTTGAAGCTGGTGGCCATGACCTCCCCAGCCACGCCGTCCTCCTCCGCCACGAAGATGGTCCAATCCGAAAGCTTTTCCCGGACCCGCTGGCAGTTCCAGAACATATCCGCCTCAATAGTTCGGTGGACCCGCTGGAATTTCTCAAAATTCTCCTCCGTGATCCGCTCCACGGACGGATCGTCCGGGACCGGGTCGTACCGGTCGAAGAAGAAGCTGTAGTTTTGGGCGTCGTCAAACTGCCGGAATCCCGCGTCCTTCGCCCAGGCTTCCGCCTCCCGGTTTTCCGCCGGGAAGCCTACATCCCAGTCACAGCCGGGATACCGCTGCGCCAGATAGCCGGAAAGCTCCTCCAGCGCCCCCGTGGTATTCTGCCGGATGCAGCTGGTATAGAGCTGGATAAAATGATCCTCGGGCAGATGGTAATAGTGGAGCCAGCCCTCCACCGCGCCGTCGGCCTGATAAAGAAGGATCTCGTCCTCCGGCTTTGAAAAAGCCTTCCGGGCCCTGGCGATAAAATCCTCCTTCGTCTTGATGCCGTCGAAAAAGACGGGATAGAAGGTCCGGGCAGGGTCCAGGGCCAATTCGTAAGCAAAATCAACGTATTTGTCAAAATCTTTCTCCTGCAGCGGGACTAACATGGTGATACGCTCCTTTTTCTCTTATGTTTCTCTTATGCCGTGGGAACGGCGGCCTTCGCACGGACGATGAGCTTCACGCCCTCCATCCTCGCGATTTCCACCGTCTCTCCGGCGGAAATGCGTCCGCCGTCCGTACTGCGGGCGGTCCAGGTCTTGCCGTCCACGTACACCGCGCCGGAGGAGCGGGCGTTGTCGATATCCTCGGTGACCTTGGCCTCCATGCCCAGCAGGCGGTCGGCGTTGGTGGCGACCTTGTGGGGGTCGGCGTACTTTTTCGCCAGCGGGCGGACAACGGCGGCGGTGAGAATGGACACGCCCAGAAACAGCAGCAGCTGCGTTGGAACAGACGCGCCGAAGTAGGCCGCGAACACGGCCACCAGTCCGCCCACCACGCACCACACGGACACCAGGGTCATGGTGACCGCCTCCACAAAAGCCGCCAAAGCCGTTACGCCCAGCCATACCCAAACCATCATATCCAGCATGTTACAGCCCTCCTGTCTTAGTTGATGATACTATTTAGTATACTACGTCCGGTCTGTCCCGTCAATGCGGGGAAACCGTTTCCCCGCTGTTACCTTCCCCCACGGCCGGCAGTATCCGGAAAATACCGCCGGCCGGTCAATAGAACACGATCTCAGAGATCACGGTATCCTCATATTTGCTGCCGGAGTAAACGGAATCGATGGTCAGCGTGACGCTGTTTGTCTCCGCCGGGGCGTCAAAGGCGATGCGCTGGGAACCGCTTTCATCCGCAAGCGTCACCGCCGCCTCATCCCCGTTGGAAAAGGTCACGGTGAGGTCCGCCGGACGGGAGTTTTTCTCATACAGCGCGTCGGACTTCTGATAGCCCGCGTAGATCTGGAAACCGGATACCAGATAGGTCCCGTCGAAGGTAAACGTAACCGATTCGCCGATGCCGTCCCCGGACGCGCCCTCCACCCAGGCGGTGCTCAGGTCGCCGTCCATCATGCGGTCGGGCGTGTGGTAGAGGCTGTACGAGGACTGGATGAGATAGGAGGTTGCATCCACGGCTGTCACGGCGTCCATGGAGATAGGAGGAACGCGGTTGGCCTGCTCAATCAGTTCTTCCACACGCGCCAGCTTTCCTCGGAGTTCGGTGTTCTCCGGGAACAGGGCCAGCGCCTCGTCCAGCTGGGCCTTCGCTTCCTCCAGCCGGTTTTCCTCCTCCAGCCGCTCCGCCAGGGCGGCGGCGTCGCCAGTCCAACGCGCCTCATACTCCGCCAGCCTGCCGGACAGCGCCTCGCTTTCCTCGCCGAGGGCGTCCAGCGCCTCGCGGACCGCCTGGACCGCGTCGGGAAGGCCGCCGCTCTCCGCCAGGGCCTCGGCCCGCTCCAGCGCGTCCGTCTCAAAATCCGCAGTGTACGCCTGCTGGGCCTCCAGCAGTTTTTTGGATGACGGCTTCTCCTCCAGGGCGCGCCGGAGCTCCCGCAGGGCCTTCAGGTACTCCTCCTCCTCCTCCGCGTAATCCCGCGCCGATGCAAGGGCCGTCTCCACTGGATCGTCCTCCTCCGGCTCGTCCCAATCCCCGTCCTCGGAAGCGGAGGGCTGGTCCTCCGGCTGCTCCCCGGACAGGAACGGCAGCTCTCCGCCCAGGAGGACATATCCCCCCGCCCCGGCAGCCAGCAGCAGAACGGCCAGCAGGATGAGGACCGCAATCAGAGGGGCCCCGCTCCTCTTTTTTTGCGGCGGCGGGGCGTCCGACGGATCCGGAGGAAGATCGAGGAACAGCTCCTCCGGCAGCGGCGCGCCGTCGTGGTCGCAGAAGCGGCTTCTCTCATAGAGGACCTTGCCGCAGGAGGGACAGCGGGGGATCTTTTTCCCGCATATTTCACAGAACACCGCATCGGAATCCGTTTCCCGGGCGCAGATGGGACATTTCATAAATTTAACTCCTTTTTATTCTGTCCGATAGGCGGTCACTTGATCCTGGCTTCCAGCTCCCGCAGGGTTACGGCGTATGCCTCCCGCTCGTGGGGCAGGACCGGAAGCCGTTCCGGGACCTCCCAGCCCTTCAGGGCGAACAGCCGCCGGATGACGAGGTCCAGAAAGTCCGGATTTTTGACCAGCGCCGGGCCGGTGAGGTGGGTGGCGAACACATTGCCGGAGACATATCCCTCCGCCCCGTGCTCCGCGTCGTTGCCGAAGCCCAGGGGCAGACTGTGGAACAGTGGCGCGGCGATCCCATGGGTTACGCTGCATTTGTTCATAAAGCCCACCGCCGGGGCGTCCCACAGCACGGGGGAGGCCACCACGTCTCCAGGAGTCCGCTGGTCCGTCTCCACGGTGGTGAAATCCGCCAGACCGTATCCCGGCCAGACCTTGCCGGATGCGTCGGTAACGGAGGCCCCCAGGGTTTCCATAGCGTTTCCGGTGAAGAGGATCACCGCGCCCTTTTCCGCGGCGGCTTTCAGCGCCGGGGCGCAGCGGGGAGCGGCAATAAGGACGCTCTTCTGCCGGCGCTCTGTGCCCGCGCCCATATAGATGAAGTCTGCGTCTGAAAAGTCCGGAGGATCTTCACAGGTAAAATTCCGGACTGCGGCCTCCACGCCCATCGCCTCCAGATGGCGGCGGAGGACGGCTATATTGGCGTACTCGCCGTACAGGGACATGCTGTCTGGGTAGAGGTGCGCAATGGTCAGCTTCATATCAGCCCTCCTCCTTCTTAACCAGATTGAGCAGCTTGTCCCGGTCGGAGAAGCAGGTCACCACATAGAGGTCCTCCCGCCCGCCGTCCTCCGCCAGCGCGGCGGCGGCCTGGGGGACCGCGTCATAACAGGCGATCTTCTCCGCCGGGATGGCGGTATAGTCGAAGCGCATGGCCAAATCGTGGACGTACTTTCCGCAGAGGATGATTTTTTTCACCTGCTCGCAGTTGAGCTGGTCGAAGTCGATGTCCCACAGCCAGCTGGTTTCGCCGGTGAAGTACTTGCGGCTGATGGCGTCCACGATGATCAGCGCCTGACAGGGGGCCTTGGCGCGGGCGATATAGTTCAGGTTGGTGTCGTAGGCCACGGAATTTTCGTGCTTGCTGGTCAGCAGGGTGCCGTGATGCTCTCCCAGGGTAAACCGGACCATACGCCCGTTTTTCAGGATATAGTTGTTGATGACAGAGGCCATGGTTTCCTTGTCCACCCCCGCCAGGGAGCAGACGGACCAGGCCGCCAGGATGTTGTACACGTTGTAGATGCTCTTAAAGGCCAGGGAGATCTCGGTATCCCCGTCGATGGTCAGCGTCCCGCGCTCCAGGTCCAGGGCCGTCACGGCAAAATCCGTTTCGTGCCGGCGGTAGCCGCAGTCCGCGCATTGGTAATGGCCGATGTGTTCGTAGTGATAGCAGATGTATTCCATCCGGCCCTGGCACGCCGGGCACCGGGCGCCGTCGTGATAGACGCCGTGATGTTCTTTTGTGCTGACAGAGCATTCCTCCAGCCCGAACCACTTTACGTTCTCATGGCCTTGGGCGAAGAGGGACACCAGGGGGTCGTCGGCGTTGAGCGCCAGGGTTGTTTCCGGGTGGATGGCGGGCAGGATGGCGTTGTAGACCCACTCCGGGTGGCCGTTCCGGGTCAGCTGGTCCCGGTAGAGGTTGGTGATGACGAAGTGGGTGGGGTGGAACCACCGGAAGGTCCGGCGGGCGTACCGCTCGTCGCTCTCCAGCAGCAGCACGTCCCCTCGCATTCTGCCGGAGAGGGAGCTGCTGCAGAGGATCAGGGTGGCCACGCCCTCGATCTGGTTGGACCCCTCCTCGTTGTAGACGACGGTTCTGCCGCTTTTGCGGAGGATGGCGGCGATCATTTCCACGGTGGAGGTCTTGCCGTTGCTGCCGGTGACGGCGATGACGCAGGGGGGCAGCTTCACCCGGCCCAGGGCGTCAGGACAGATCTTCAGCGCGTACTGTCCGGGGAGGGAGCTGCCCTTCCCCGCCAGCTTGCCGATGAAGCGCAGCAGCTTGCAGACGATGATGGCGAAAAATAATCTCATAGAGGCTTCTCCTTACGGTTCGGATAAAAACTCGTCCACCGCCCGGTTGAAGGCGCCGGGATTCTTGGCGGCGATGAAGTGGTCCCCCGCGATGATCTCCAGCCGGCTCCGGGGCAGGCTACGGGCGATGAGCAGGGTGTGCTCGTCCTTGATCATATCCTTGGTGCCCACGATCACCAGGGTGCGGACCCGGAGCTTTTGCAATGCCTCCGGATCGATGCGGGGCTCATTGACCATGAGGCCCAGCATCTCCGCGTGGGCCTTGGCCTGGGGGCTCTTCTCCGCGAAAAGGAAGGCCAGCTTATAGCCCAGGATAATGGGAATCTGAATATGGGCCTTTACCCCGGAGGGGTCCAGGTTGGCCCCGTTGAGGATCAGGCGGCTCACCCGCCCCGGGTGGGCCAGGGTGAAGGTCAGGGCGATGTTCCCTCCGTCGCTGAACCCCAGGATGGGGGCCCGGAGGATGCCCTGCTCGTCCATGAATTCCGACAGGTCCTCGGCGAACTGGGCGATGGTGAAGGGCGCCGTTCCCCGGGGGGAGCGGCCGTGGCCCCGGGTGTCCACGGCGTAGACCGTGTAGCGGCGGGAGAAATAGTCCGTCTGGTGGGTAAAATAGCTTCCGTCCTCCCCGTTGCCGTGGAGGAGGAGGAGCGGAGGGCCCGCTCCTTGTTTGGTATAGCAGAGGGAAATATCTGACATGGGAGGGCTCCTTTCTGCTTCTCTTCGCCGCTGAAAGAGGCGAATAAAATATTATTTCAGAATCCGTATTTACAGGCGATGCGCGCCGCCTGCAAATACAGGTTCTCAAACTGGCTCCCGGACGTGCCGCGGGCCGGCGGCGATGCCGGTTCCATCCGCGCTGTCCGCCGGCAGGATGAGGGGAAACAGCTCGTCCAGGCCGCTGATGGCGGCGTCCGCGCCGAAATCCTCCGTTTCCGGTTCCCGGCAGATCTGGATCGCGCGGCAGCCGGCGTTTTTCGCCGTGGCGATGTCCAGCTTTTCGTCCCCTACAAAAATGAGCCGGGAGGGCTTCGCGCCGAAATGCCGGGCGAAGAGGCGCAGGCCCGCCGGGTTGGGCTTCCGCCAGCCGCAGCTCTCGGAGGATACATAGAGGTCCAGCCATTCCAGCAGCTCCGGGATGTCCGCCCGGAAGAGGCGGTCCGGCATGGCGCTGGGCAGGTTGATCAGGGCGGCGGTCCGCCAGCCCAGCTCCCGGAGCTTCGCCAGGGCGGGGGGGTGTCGCCGTACAGCTTTGCGGTAAGGCGGATGCCCGCGAAAAAGGCGTCGATGATCTCCGGCAGGGGGAGGGAGGCGTTCCAGTGCCGGGTGGCCTCGCCGAACAGGAATTCGGCGGAGTGCTCAATCTCCCGGGGCTTGTATCTGGGGTTGTATTCCCGCAGGATGTGGACGGAACGGGTGATATCCTCCTCCCCCAGAGGGAGGCTGAAGCGGTCCCGCACCGCCTCGAAGGCGGCCTGATAGTAGGAAATCCAGGAGTGGGGCATCCCCTCGTAGCGCATCAGGGTGCCGCCCAGGTCGAATACAATGACGTTTTCCATAAGCCGCCTCACGATAGGTCTTCTATATAGTGGACCGCGTACCGCTCCCAGTACTTCCAGTATACGCGCGTTTCGTTTCCGTCCAGGTTCAGCTGGTACAGCCGGAAGGTCACGGGGATGTCCTTGGGCTGTCACTGCTCCCTGTAGGTGTACTGATAGCGCATCCCCAGGGCCCGCATGACGCTGCCGCTGCGGGGGTTGTTGACGTCGTGGGTAGCGGTGATGAAAGGAAGGCCGTCTTGTTTTGCCTGCGCCGCCGCCGCCCGGGCGGCCTCAACGGCAATCCCCTGATGCCAGAACGCCCTGGACAGGGCATAGCCCAGATCGCGGGCTCCCTCCGGGTCTACATGTACGTACCCGATGGGGATGTCGTCCGCTTTCAGGCAGACGGCATACCGATACCCCCGGGGCTCCCGGTACGCCGCCGCGTACTCGTTCTCAAAAAGCCGCTCCGCTTCCTGACAGGAGGCCAGCGGGCGCCACGGCAGGTAGGTATTGACCTCCCGGTCGCCGTAAATAGAGAACAGCGCGGGGATGTCCTCCGGGCGGAACCGCCGCAGAAGCAGCCGTTCCGTCTCTATGGCTGGCGTATTCAGCGCCTCCATCCTTATCCCTCCTTAGAGCCTGTTTCATATCTCCCCGCGCACGTCTTGACGGCGGATTTTCCGCCCAGACTTCGTTAAAAACCC
>VSNB01000129.1 GCA_009774055.1 Clostridiales bacterium | reverse complement strand
AAACTCTTTATTTCTGCCCAGATGCTTACTTTTGCTCTCATCGCCATCCTCATTAGAAGATTTTAAACAGGCTCTAATATTAAGATCGGTTCTTACTGGCACGGGTGACGCCGTGTTTCCCTGTGAAAAACCCACCGCCCACTTGACAAACCCGCCGTTTCCCGTTATACTACCACCAGTCAACGCAATGACGGGAAAGAGTAGCGCCCTCCCATTCTGCACAGAGAGCCTCCGATGGGTGGAAGGAGGAGAGAATGAGGGCGTGAATACATCCCCGAGCAGCGGACCGAACCCGACCGCGCCTTGAGCGCAGCGCAGTAGGCTCCGCCGGGCGCGCCCGATACAGCGCAGGGGTCCTGCCGGGGACTCCGTGAGGCCGTTTTCTGTGAGGAGGCGGCGAATCAGAGGTGGTACCGCGAGTTTTCGCCCTCTGTCCTGTTGGGACGGGGGGCGTTGTTTTATTGACAGAAGGACGGTGAAGGGAGCGGCATATGCTGGAAAATAAAATCCGGACTCCGGAGGAGACGGAGGCCTATCTCCGCGAACTGAAGGAGTGGATCCACACACAGGAGGAGACAGAGGCGGAGGAAATGTCCGCGTTTTTCACCAAGCGTCTGGCCCGCTACGAGGAAGTCCATTTGGGGAACTGGGGAGAGCTGTACGCCCATATCGCGGACTTCTTCGACGATGGGCTGGAAACTCTGCTGGACATCGGCTGCGGTACCGGGTTGGAGCTGGAGGCTGTCTACCGCCGGTTTCCGGAGGCGGCGGTCACTGGGATCGACCTCTCCGGCAATATGCTGGCGAAGGCCCGGGAGAAGTTTGCCGGGAGGGGCTTTCGGGGGATCGAGGCGGACTATTTTGCCCATCCGTTTCCGGTGGGGGCCTTTGACGCGGCGCTCTCCTTTGAAACGCTCCACCACTTCTCCTATGAGAAAAAGGGGCAAATCTACGAAAAGCTGTTTCAGTCACTGAAAAATGGCGGATATTATATGGAGTGCGACTATGTCGCCTGCTGCCAGGAGGAGGAAGACCTCTGCATGGAACGGCTGGCCCGGGCGCGGCGGAGAAGTACGCTGCCGGAGGATGTCTTCCTCCACATCGACACCCCGCTGACCCTGGAGCATCAGGTGGAGCTGATGGAGCGGGCCGGGTTCCGTGTGCGGGTCCTGCATCAGAACGAGGGGACTGTGGTTTTCCGGGCGGATAAAGCGGAGACGCAGAGGGGAAAGCGAGGCATTTTATGAGCATGATTATCCGAAAAGGCACGGCTGAGGACCTGGACGCGGTGGAAAAGCTTTACGGCGAGGTCTGCGGCCACATGGCGGCCACGGTCAACTATTGCGGCTGGAAGCGGGACGTCTACCCGGCCCGGCAGGACGCGGAGGCGGGCATACGAGAGGGGACCCTGTTTCTGGTCGAAGAGGACGGCGAAGCGGCCGGCTCCTTCATCCTGAGTCCCAGGCAGGAGGCCGCTTACGCCGGAGTGAAATGGCAGGCGGACCTGGAGGAGCGGGACGTACGGACCATTTATACATTCACCGTAAGCCCCCGGCGGCGCGGGCGCGGCGTGGGACGGGAAATGCTCGCCTACGCGGTCCGCTGTGCGGAGGAGCAGGGCGCCAGGGCGCTGCGGCTGGACGTATACGAGGGGAACCTCCCGGCCATACGGCTGTATGAATCCGCCGGGTTCCGATATGTGGACACCGTCAGCCTGGGGCTGGAGGAAATCGGATTGGACAGGTTCCGGCTGTATGAAAAGCTGCTGGGACAAGCGCCTGACGAAGCGAAGCAGTTAAAATAAATATTATCATGATAAAGGAGTAACAACAATGCAGCTATACGAAGAACTGGCGGCCCGGGGGCTGATCGCCCAGGTCACCAACGAGGACGAAATCCGCGAGATGATCAACGCGGGCAAGGCCACCTTCTACATCGGCTTTGACTGCACCGCTGACAGCCTGACGGCGGGCCACTTCGTGGCCCTGACCTTCATGAAGCGCCTGCAGCAGGCGGGAAACAAGCCCATCGCCCTGATCGGCGGCGGCACCACCATGATCGGCGACCCCTCCGGCCGCACCGATATGCGGAAAATGCTCACCCGGGAGGACATCGACCACAACGCCGCCTGCTTCAAGCGCCAGATGGAGCGGTTCATCGAGTTCGGCGAGGGCAAGGCCCAGATGGTCAACAACGCCGACTGGCTGCTGAACCTGAACTACGTAGACCTGCTGCGGGACGTGGGGGCCTGTTTCTCCGTGAACAACATGCTCCGGGCGGAGTGCTACAAGCAGCGCATGGAGAAGGGCCTCAGCTTCCTGGAGTTCAACTACATGATCATGCAGTCCTACGATTTCTACCACCTCTTCCAGTCCCACAACTGCAACATGCAGTTCGGCGGCAACGATCAGTGGTCCAACATGCTGGGCGGCACGGAGCTCATCCGCCGGAAGCTGGGCAAGGACGCCCACTGCATGACCATCAACCTCCTCACCGACTCCCAGGGCAACAAGATGGGCAAGACCGCCGGCAACGCCGTGTGGCTGGACCCCAACAAGACCAGCCCTTACGACTTCTACCAGTACTGGAGGAACGTGGAGGACGCGGATGTGATGAAGTGCATCCGCTGGCTCACCTTCCTGCCCCTGGAGCAGGTGGACGAAATGGACGGCTGGACCGGCAGCCAGCTCAATCAGGCCAAGGAGATCCTGGCCTGGGAGCTGACCAGCATGGTCCACGGCAGGGAGGAGGCCGACAAGGCCCAGAACGCCGCAAAGGCCCTCTTCGGCGGCGGCGGGGACCGGGCCGACATGCCCTCCACCGAGCTGACCATCGACAGCTTCGGCGACGGGGAGATCGGGATCATGAACCTGTTGGTGGCCTGCGGCCTGGCGCCCTCCAAGGGGGAGGCCCGGCGGCTGGTGCAGCAGGGCGGCGTGTCCGTCAATGACCAGAAGGTGACGGATATCGACCAGAAATATGGCTGTGAGCTGTTCCTGGGGGACGGCGTGATCATCAAGAAGGGCAAGAAGGTGTTCCACCGGGCGTTTATGAGCTGATCCCTTCCCCGGAGGCGGAGCAGGAACTGGCACAAACACAGCCCCTTAAGGGACCCGGGCCGGCGCGGCCGGTACGGGTTCGCCTTAAGGGGCTGTTTTTTGTCCTGCATGCCCGACGTTACGGACGGCCCGGGCCGGCGAACCGCCGCCGCTGGACCCACAGCGTCAGGAAAATGCTGACGGCGAAGGGAAAGAAATAGGTGGCCGTCCGGTAGAGGAGCAGGGCGGCGGAGGCCTGGGCGTAGGGCATGAACCGGGTGAACAGCATCAGGAAGGCGAACTCCGCCGGCCCCACCCCTGCTATGTTGGGCAGGGCGCTGGCAATCAGCAGCATCAGCGACGCCAGCAGCTGGGCCTGCCAGAAGGACAGTCCGTCCGCCCCCAGCAGCCGGATGGAGAGCCAAGCTGCCGTATACAGGCACAGCAGCTTCCCGGCATTCAGCGCCAGGACCCTGCCGCAGCAGGCACGGTCCTTCAGGATATGCTGGGACTCCGTGTACAGAGACGCCAGGTTGGTCCGCCATGCCTCCTTCCGCTTCGGCCATTTGCCTGTCTCCGGCAGCAGGCCGATGAGCTTCAGCGCCAGCCGCTCCATCTTTTCCCAGGCGCATACCAGGACCAGCGCCGCCGCCACCGCTCCGCACACCACATACCCCAGCAGCAGGTACCGGGACAGGTCCGGACACGCATCCCGCAGCCAGGACCCCTGGAACAGCAGCATTACGGAGGCGTAGAGGAGGATGGAGGACTTGTGGAAGATGTAGTCCACCGTCAGCAGCCCCACCCCGTGGCCGTAGGTCAGCCCGTATTTGTGGAGCAGAAGGCTCTGCATGGGCATGGACCCTGCGGCGAAGGTGGCTACGTTGCCGAATACCCCCAGGAAGGTGACCTCCACCGCCTGCCGGAGGGAGAAGCCCGGCAGGCGCGCCCGCACCAGGGAGGCGCAGACTCTGGATTCCAGCATCTGGTACCCCGCCGCCAGGGCAAGCATCGCCGCTGTCCCCCACAGAGGGACGGCACTCAGGCTCTCCCGGATCTCCTGCCAGTGTCCCCGGAACACCAGGAACGCCGCCGTCAGCACCGCGGCCAGGGCCAGCAGCCCGCCCGCTATCTTTTTCCAGCCGTTTTTCATAGCAACCCTAGTTTCCAGCCGGGGCCCCGGATAGAAGCGGGGCTTGCCGGCTTATTTCTTTCCTTCGTTCCACAGCTTGTCCGCCTGGGGGCTCCAGCATTGGGCGTAGCTCACGCACTTGTCGCACAGGTGGTCCACGCTCTCCGGGGACTGCATGTCGGTGGAATGGGCCCCGGTGCGGCGGACCATTTCCCGGAGCAGATGGGGGTTCTCCAGCATGGGGCAGGGGCGCAAATGGTTCTCGTCAAAGGGCTGGCCATCGTGGTAGGCCATGAACATGGGCCCCTGCAGGCACTCCAGAAGGGTCTTCTCCCGGATGTTGGAGTCGGAGTAGTGAATGAACACGCAGGGATCCGCGTCGCCGTTGGCGTTGATGTGGAGGTACCGCCGCCCCCCGGCGATGCAGCCGCCCACGTACTCCCCGTCGTTCTGGAAATCCATGGCGAAGATGGGCTTGGTCCGGCGGATCTCCCGGACCCGGCGGTACATGGCGGTGCGCTGCTCCGGGCTGGGCAGCAGCACAGGGGCTGCGTCGTTTCCCACGGGCATGTAGTGGAAATACCAGATAAACTTCGCGCCCCACGCCGTCAGCTGGTCGATGAATGCCTCGGAGCTGATGGAGTCCAGGTTCTGGCTGGTGTAGCAGGCGGAGATACCGAAGGGCAGGCGCTTCTCCCGGAGGATGCTCATGGCCCGGACCACTTTCCGGTACACGCCGTCCCCCCGCCGTCCGTCGGTGGCGGACTCGAAGCCCTCCAGGCTGATGGCCGGCATAAAGTTCCTTACACGCAGCATATCGTCCGCGAAGGCATCGTCAATAAGTGTGGCGTTGGTAAAGGCCAGGAACTGGCAGTCGGAATGCTTCTCGCACAGGGCGATGAGGTCCTTTTTCCGCACCAAGGGTTCGCCGCCGGTGTAGATGTACATGTAGACGCCAAGCTCCTTGCCCTGGCGGATGATGCCGTCGATCTCGTCGAAGGTCAGGTTCAGCTTATTGCCGTACTCCGCCGCCCAGCAGCCGGTGCAGTGGAGGTTACAGGCCGAGGTGGGGTCCAGCAGAATGGCCCAGGGGATGTTGCAGCCGTACTTTTTGCGCATTTCCTCCTGCCTGGGCCAGCCGATGAGGTTGGCGTTGAGGAAGAAGTTCTCGAAGACCGCCTTCAGCACGTCGTTGTCCACGTTCTGGAAGATGTCCATGATGAGCTTGTACATATTGTTGTCCGGATGCTCCAGCACATACCGGAAAGCCTCCCGCTGGGGCTGGAAGCTGTCCGGCCCCTCCCCGGCCAGCCGGTCCACCCACTCCATGAGCTTGAGCATATTCCTCTCCGGGTCCTTCTCAATGTAGCCGAAGGCAGTTTTCAGCGCGGTTTTCTTGAATCTTTCCTGAATACCCATGAATATATTCTCCTTTTTATTATTTGCGCGCTGTCCGCGGCGCATTTCTTTTCACAGCCTCAGCATAGGCCCGCGCCCGGTATTTCTCAATAGACAAAACATCCCCCGTGTCAGAATTTTCAACACGAGGGATGTTTTGCATAAAATCCGGGCAAAGACGGGGATATGCCTATCATGACGCTATATGGCCAGGGGAAACGCAGGAGAAAAAAGACCGCGCTTTTACCGCCGCTCCTCTATTTATGCGTTTGCCATGCGTTTCCTGGAAAAGCACTTGACAGTACGACGGCAAGCCACTATACTGGACATTGTTTATAGCCAGTCAGCACAAGAAGCGGCAAAAAAAGGCGAGAACAAATAGAGTGCGGCGGGGCGGGGGATGCCGCTTGGTCCAACGCGCTTTGCTGATTTTCATGCCGTTCGGCTATTGTGAGGAGACGAAGTATGAAAGTAAAACGAAATACGCTGCTGCTCATCGCCTGCTTGGTATGGAGCGCGGCGGGATTCAATGTCCTTCGCATTGGCTTGAAGGCTTACCCGGACTATCTTTCCGCGCTGAATTACCTGCTGTCTGTGCTGGTGTTTGTGGTGTTCCAGATATTTATTTTTGGAAGACTGGTAAAAAAGCACACCGCCAGAATCAACGCCTATCTGGAGGAGCGGCAGTTTTTTCTGAAATTCTTTGACATCAAGTCATTTATCATCATGGCGGTGATGATAACCGGAGGCATTGCTCTGCGGGCGAGCGGACTTGCGCCGGAGCGGTTCGTCGCGGTTTTCTATACCGGCCTGGGCGCATCCCTTTTGCTGGCCGGACTGCTGTTTGGCCGCAACTATGGCAGGGCGGCGTTTGCCGCCGCGCAGGGGGAAACGGAGCATAAGGGCGGGTAAACGCAGTCGCGGGAGCCCTGCTCAATCTGGAACGCACATAAAGGAGGAACGACTTATGAAACGCTGTATCAATGCGGCGCTGTTGTATGCTGTCCTGGCGATGGCCGGCGGCGTATTTTATCGGGAATTTACCAAATTCAACGGCTTTACCGGGAAAACCACACTCTCTGTTGTCCATACCCACTACTTCCTGCTGGGGATGGTGTTTTTCCTGCTGCTGCTCCTGCTGGAGAAGAACTTTTCCTTCATGGGCGCGAAGACTGGGCGGACGCTGGCCGCCTACCATATCGGCTTGAACCTGACTGCCGTGATGTTTGTCGTGCGGGGCGTGACCCAGGCGCTGGCGCTTACGCTTTCCTCCGGTATGAGCGCGGCAATCTCCGGCGTTGCTGGGATCGGGCATATCCTGATGGGCGTCAGTCTGACGCTTCTGCTGGTGCAGATCAAGCGCAGCGTGTCGGCGGCGCGGGTCTGATGGGAAGCGCGGGACGAAAAGCAAAGGGCTGCGAAGCGGCGAGAGGTCCACGACCTCCCGCCATTTTTTTGACACAAAAACTCCGCTGCATGGCAGATGCCATGTGGCGGAGTAAGCTTTTACGAGTCCTGTTCGTCCAGGGACTCCTGGCGGGGCGGCGGCGCGGTTTCCCTTGCGCTGGCCTTGTCCGTCACGTAACCCAGGGAAACCTGGATATCCTGGGCGTAGTTGCCGAAGGTTTTGCCGAAAATGGTCAGCCCGCCCACGTGGGCGGCCTTGTAATCCACGGCAAAGCGGAGGTTGAACAGGGGCTTCTGGTCCAGGTCCAGGTCCCGGATGCTCACGTCGGAAATCTTCAGCCCGTCCATGAAGGCTCCCCGGTCGTTGACCGTCAGCATTTTCAGCAGCCCATACTGGTTCCAGTTGGGGAACCACCAGTCGGGGGTGAAGATGCCCCGCACGTCGCCGAAGTCCCCCGGGGAGGTCCAGGTACCCACGAATACATCGTTGATATAGAAGCTGATGTCGCTGGGCCACTGGCTGTTGACGCCGGGAGCCTCGGAGGACAGCTCGGCGGAGACAGTGACCTGGGTGATGTGTCGGTACATGGGGGCGAAATTGGGCACCTGGTACTCCACATAACCCTGGATGAACCAAAGAATGTCCGCGTCAAAGTGGTCCGGATGGGAGAAATAGCGGTAGTCGTCCACCACGCCGATGATCCGGTCCGCCGTGGACAGGCCGCAGGTGGGATATACCCGGCAGCTGCTGTACCGCCCCACCTTCAAGTCCACAGAGCAGGTGTTTTCCGCCGGCAGGAGGGCGTTCTTTACATTGATGAGGAGCTTGTCCGGCACTACCTGGCAGATCTTCTGGTTGCCGTGGCCGCCGGAGTCGCTGGATACAGCCACCACGCCGCACTCCTCCAGCTTCTTGATATGGGTGGTCAGCGCGCCGTTGGTGATGTGGAGCTTCCCGGCCAGCTCGTTCATGTTCATGGGCTGCTCCACCAGCAGCCGCACGATTTCCAGCCGCACGTCGGAGCCCAGCGCCTTGAACAGATTCAGCCCGTCGCTCAATTTCTCAATATGCAGCATCGGCCTTCCCCCCCATTTTTACCAGATGTCAAATCAAAGACCTGAATTATTATAGCAAAAATGGACAAGGCCGTCAACAAAATTTTTCTGCCGCTCCGGTTTGCGGGTCAGTCCTTGTGCAGCCACTCATTGTCGGTCCGCTTCCGGTCCTCCTCGATTTCATTGGGGAGATAGGAGCGGAACACCTGGATATAGATGTAAGAGGTGATCCAGGCGGTCAGCCCCGCGCCGCTGATGAGCATTAAGCCAGTAAAGGGCGGGAAGATAGCCAGCATCAGCCATACGGTGGCCCAGAGGAAGGTGAGCAGCAGCGTCATGGGCAGGTGGCGCACACTCATGAGCAGGGCGTTCTTGAAGGTATCGTACACGGAGCCGGTGAATTTGGCCAGAACGGGAAATAAATACAGCAGCGTCATCCAGCAGGGGGCCAGCAGCAGGGAGCACCCCGCCAGCATGACCTTCCCCGCGGTTCCGCCCCAGGTGGTGCAGAAGTTCAGATCCAGCCACAGGATAGTGGCCTGGCGGAAATTGGCCTTGAAGGACTGCCGGAAGTTGGCGGTGACCTGCCCCTCGTTGGTGCGGATGCGCTTCATCATGGCGTAGTACAGGGCTGTGGTGGATGCGCCGATGGTGACCAACGGCAGGCTGTGGACCAGCCAAAGAACGTGCAGGACCATTACGTCGGCAATGAAGTTCAGAGCCCGCCACAGAGGGCCGTCCATAGAAAACAAAGCTTTTTCCTCCTTTTGCGGCGGAATTCTGTCGCTTTCTCCGCCTTTTATTATAGCGCAGGTCCAGGCGGATGTCGACCGTGAGAATTTACAAAAATAACAAGTAAAAGTATAATATTTAACTAAAATCTAAAATGACACTTGCAACCTGGGCGGCGAGGCGGTATAATGCACTCATTACGGCCGGGCCAAGCGCGGCCGCGATGGGAGGTATGCCTCGCAGAACAAGAGCCATCGCCTTCTGCTGCCTGCTGGCCCTGCTGGCC
>VSNB01000128.1 GCA_009774055.1 Clostridiales bacterium | reverse complement strand
CATCGAGCGGTCATGCACAATCAATTCTGCGCGGCCACTCGATGTGGCCGTCGCAGAATCGTTGCTTCTTTTCGCTCACGCGAAAAGAAGGCCCCTGGGCGGCCGGCAGGCCGCCGGGACGGTCGTTTGCGCCACAGACGCAAATGACGTCCCCGGGAGACGAGGCGCGAATCTAAAATTAGACAGGAAAGCGGTTGCGGCCCGCAGGGCCGCAGAATTAGAACCCCGCAGGAGCGGCACAGAACATTCTTCAACGAAGAAAGAAAAAAGAGAGGAGCGCCTGCCATGGCGAAAAAAAGAAAAAAAAGGCGCCGCCGGGGCGGCCTGGGACGCCTGCTGCGGCCTATGTCAGTCATCCTTGCCGCTGTGGCCATGGTGGCGGCGCTCACCCTCTTCTTTAAGGTAGAACATATTACAGTGACCGGCGCGAGCCGCTATGGGGCGGAGGAGATCATTGCCGCCTCCGGTGTGGAAACCGGCGACAACCTGATCCTTCTGGACCGCTACCGCGTTGCCCAGCGGATCTATACCAGCCTCCCCTATATTACGGACGTGCGGCCTAAACAGGAATTTCCCAATACGCTGAACATTGAGGTGACGGAGACACGTGCTATGGCCGCGATCCAGGGGAGCGGCGCTTATTGGCT
The DNA here is from genome assembly GCA_009774055.1 of Clostridiales bacterium. GTDB lineage: Bacteria > Bacillota > Clostridia > Oscillospirales > Oscillospiraceae > Pelethomonas. The sequence goes on along the minus strand of VSNB01000128.1, from coordinate 8,461 downwards.
GCTCAGCGGAGACGGGAAAATTCTGGAGGCTGTGGACGAGCCTGCGGCGGCGGATTATCTCCAGATCATTGGCGTCCAGGCGGCGGAGCCCGCCGTCAGCGGTGCCCTGGCCCTCCAGGAGGACAGTCCCATTGAACCCGCGAGGCTGGCGGAGCTGCTGTCCGTTCTGGATGAGTACGAAGCCCTCAATCGGGCTGACAGCGTGGACTGCAGCGATTCCGGAGTGCTGGTGCTGAACTATGACGGGCGTTTCCGGGTGGAGATGTTCTATGACGCGGATTTCGATTTTAAGATTGCGAGCTTGGTGAAAATCGTCGATGAAAAGCTGGAGCCAAATGAAACCGGAACCCTTCTAATGACCATGGAGGATGAATACCAGGTGAATCTTGTGCCCTCCAAACGCTGACGGCGGAGGCGCTTTTCTCCTTTCGCCGGAAAATTTCAAAAAAGCGTGGAGTTCGCTATTGACCTAGTCTGAAAAAGGGGCTATAATGAATTAAATTGTTGTACTTTATCTTGGGGCATGGCCCTCATATGACATACAGAGGATACAATTTCTGGTAGGAGGAATTTCCATCATGGCAATCGAGCTGGCAACCACAAATGACACTATTGTAAAGATCAAGGTGATTGGTGCGGGCGGCTGCGGCAATAACGTAGTCAACCGTATGATAAATACCGGCGTGACAGGCGTGGATTTTATCGCAATCAATACGGACAAGCAGGTACTCAACGAGTCCGTAGCCCCCTATAAGATTCAGATTGGCGAGAAGCTGACCCACGGACAGGGCGCCGGCGGCAATCCGGAGGTGGGCCGCAAGTCCGCCGAGGAGAGCCGCAGTCAGATATCCAAGGCCCTGGAGGACACGGACATGGTGTTCATCACCGCCGGCATGGGCGGTGGTACCGGCACCGGCGCGGCCCCCATCGTGGCCGAGGCCGCCAAGGAAATGGGGATTCTGACCGTGGGCGTGGTGACCAAGCCCTTCTGGTTTGAGGGCCGCCGCCGGATGCAGCAGGCGGAGTCCGGCATTGAAGAGCTGCAGAGCAAGGTGGACTCCCTGGTAGTTATTCCCAACGACCGCATTAAGCATGTGACCGACCAGAAGATTACCTTTGCCAACGGTTTCCAGATTTCCGACGATGTGCTGCGGCAGGCTCTGCTGTCCATTACCGAGCTGATCGGGAAGGCGGGCTTCATCAATTTGGACTTTGCCGATGTGACGACCATCATGAAGGGGGCGGGGCTGGCCCATATGGGCGTGGGCACCGCCGCCGGAAAGGACAAGGCCGAGGAGGCCGCCCGGCAGGCCATTGCCAGTCCCCTGCTGGAGACGTCGATCAACGGGGCCAAGGGCGTGCTGGTCAGCATTACCGGCTCCATGGATATCAGTATGGACGATGTGGAGGCCGCCGCCGCCATGGTGCAGGAGGCGGTGCATCCCGATGCCAACACGATCTTCGGCGCGGCCTTCGATGAAAAAATGGAGGACGAGATCCGCGTGACCATCATCGCTACCGGATTCGACGAGAAGAAGGGGGCCGGTGCGATCACGGTTTCCGGCGGCGGCGCGGCGGGCGGTTCCTCTAAGGAGAAGTTCAACGACCTGCTCCTGCGCCCCCAGACAGAGGATGAGAAGAAGGCCGAGGAAAAGGACCCCTTCGAGGACATTCTCCGGATTTTTGACCGCTGATTTGGTAGCTTCTACATAGCGAAATCGGAAATTTTTGTCAGAGCCCGCAGGCTTTTGCCTGTGGGCTCCGCTTTTTTATACGGATGGCGGGGTTTGCCGTTATTTTCCATGTTAAAGCCGCCGCTTTTTAGAAGCTGGCGGATAGAGTATTCTATGGGAATCCACGCAAATTAACAGCGCTGACCGCGATTTGCGGCGGCGGAATTTCGAAAAGGGCCTTTTTGAAAGAAAAATTTGATTCGGGAAGGGGTGGTGAAATGGATGGCTGGACAGAAGGAGAGAGGACAACGGGCCACGGCTTTTTTTCTTAGCGGCCTGTTCTGCGTCTCCGCCGCGCTGGGCCTGGGACAGTCTGCTCGGGCCGCTGCGCTGGAAGCGGAGCGGCTGGTGCCGGTAGGACACACCATCGGCATCAAGCTGTTTGCCGAGGGTGTGGTGGTCATCGGCCTGGCGGAGGTGGAAACCGGCAGCGGCGTGCTGACGCCGGGGGCAGACTGCGGACTGCAGGTAGGCGATGTGATTGAAGAAGCCAACGGCAGAGAGGTAGAGAGCTCGGAGCAATTCGCGGCTCTGCTCCAGTGCGGAGGCGTGGTGCAGCTGGGCGTGACACGGGACGGTCAGGAGCTGACCCTGGCGGCGGAGCCGGTGCTGGGGACCGACGGGACCTGGCGGCTGGGCGCCTGGATTCGGGACAGCATGGCCGGCATAGGAACGGTCACTTTTTATGACCCGGACACCGGTACGTTCGGCGCGCTTGGTCACGGCATCACGGATACGGACACCGGGCTGCTGATGCCACTGGGGGACGGCTCGGTGATGCACTCATCGGTGAAGGCGGTGAAGCGTGGAAGCGCCGGGGAGCCCGGGGAGCTGAAGGGCAGCTTCGACCTGGCCCATGATATGGGAGAGCTGTACGCCAATACGGAGCGCGGGGTATTCGGCTGCGTGGAGGCGGATGCGTTTACAACCGGCGATGCCCTGCCGGTAGCCAAGGCCGGCGAGGTGCGCACGGGGCCGGCGGTGATCCGTTCGAATGTCAGCGGAGACTGTGTGGAAACCTACGACATTGAGATTCTCCGGGTGCTGGACAGCGATGGTACGCAGAATCTGCTGATTCAAGTGGTTGACGATGCGCTGATTCAGCAGACCGGGGGGATTGTTCAAGGGATGAGCGGAAGCCCGATTCTCCAGGACGGGAAGATCGTGGGAGCGGTGACGCATGTGATGGTCAACGAGCCCACCAAGGGATACGGTATCTTGATAGAGAATATGCTGGCCCAGGCGGGGCGGTAATATGCGAGGAGGGAGCGGCTAACGCCGCTCCCTCGCCCAAATCAGGAAATTTCTGTCTTACGCTTTCCGCTTCTTGGCGTTCCGGAGAGCCAGGATGCGGTTCATTTCATTGTAGACGATCATGTAGCCCTCGTCCACGCCCATACCGGGCTTGGCCAGAATCTGCGCCGGCTGGGTCGCCATGGCGCAGTGGACGCACACCTGGGCGCTGCGGTCCGTCTCGTTGCAGGTGCCGCCCTGGTACGCGCCGATGCCCTTCTCCTTGCAGTAGAGCACCGCCTCAATGGTGTTGTTGATGCCGCCCAGGTCCGGCGTCTTGATCTGGACCATGTGGCCCGCCTTGCGGTCGGCAAAGATCTTGATGTCTTCCAGGGTGTTGCACCACTCGTCGGCCACCAGCTCCACGTCGATGCCCCGCTCGTCCAGCTCGCGGGTCAGGCCCGCCAGAGCCTCGACCTGTGTCTCCCGGTCGCAGTCGCAGTCCATGGGGCCCTCGATGCGCAGATGGAAGGGCTTGGCGGCCTCCTCCAGCTTGGCGAGGTAATCGGCCATTTCCTTGTAATTGTTGTTACCGAAGGCCGCGCCGATCGTCCCATAGACGTCGATGTGCAGAATGGGCGCATAGCTGGGGTCCACGCGCTTGGCCTGAATGCGGTTGGAGAGCCATGCTACGTACTCCAGAAGCTTCTCTCCCTTGCGGCCCAGCTTGGTGTCAATGTTGTTGATGAGGGCGTGGGGCAGAACCTGGGCGCCCTTGATGATCATCTTGTCGGAGTTGTCATAGCGGTCATCGCCGGACTGGGTGAAAATAGGAACAGGCGTCTCAGAAACCGTGCAGCCATACTCATCGGCCACCACCTCGCACATGAGCCGTCCGGTGGCCTTAGCCACCGCGTCCAGAATGGCCTGGGACAGGCCGTAGCGGATAGCGGTGTGCAGACGTTTGCCATCGATCTGGATGGACTCCATCATAGCGCACAGGCCGCGGAAGTCATTGGCTTCCTTCCCCACCAGTTCGGGCTTGATGTACTTGTCAATGAGGGGAATAAAATCCTTCGCCAGGAACAGCGGGTCCCGTCCGCCCGCGCCGGAGTACTGCACGGCGGCGCAGTCGCCGGCGGCGATCTGGCCGTCCTCCAGCACCAGCATGACGGAAATGGACTCACCGGCCTGCCGCACAGCGGTAAAGCCCTCGGTCACAGGCTCGCCGGTGTAAAATACGCCGTCATGTCCCGCGCCGCGCTTGATGGCCCGCTGATCGTCAAAATAGAATCCGGTGCGTCCGGGAGAGCAGATCACGTCTACAATTTTCATGAGTATTCTCCTTCATATATGTTAGGTATACATACTTTTCCTTGAAAGGAAAAATATCAAAAGGAACTTTTTGCCGCAAGCTTCGCTTGCTAATGGCTGGCCCTATTCTTTGTTCACAAAGAAAAAGCACACGTCCCCTCGCAGCAATTAGTACCTGGGCCGTCCCACCAGCCGGCCCTTGCCGATGGCGTACACGTCGTCGGTAACCATCTGGAAGGACGCCTTGCGGTTTTCAGCCTTGGCGCGCTCGGCGATTTTGCCGGCGTGGAAGTCCTGGAGGTCCTTGGGGAAGGGCAGATGACCCAGGTTCAGAATGCGGATGGCGCCTTCGTTGTCACGGCAGGGAAGCATGAGGCCCGCGTTGGCCCGGCAGGGGGCGAAGGGCACGTCCAGCACGCCCGCTTCCACGCCGCGGCACACGCCGATGGCGATGTCGCCATCGCCCAGCTCGAAGCACTTGTCCACGATGCACCGGGTTTCCTGGCAGATGATCTCCTCCTCCTGAGGCAGGCGGGCATCCTGGAAAATCTGGTCCGCCATCATGTTGACCACCTGCTTCGTGCAGCGCAGGCCCTGGGCGTTGGCCTCCTTGGTGGGGATGCCTACCGCCTCATGGGGGCTCTTGACGATGACCTTGGTGGCCTTGGAGAAAGCCGCGATCAGACTGCCCGTGGAAATGACGCCGAAGGCCTTGGCCTCGTCGGCGGGGAAGCCGCCCATCCACTGGTGCAGCACCGTGGTCACCGCCACGTCAGTGTAGCCGTACTTGGTCAAGTACTCGTCCGTCAGCTTTTGCAGGGTGCGGATGGCGGCCACATCCTGGACCAGGTTGCCGCACTGGCCGTAGCCCACAGTAATGTTCTTCACGCCCTGCTCCGCCGCCAGCAGCGCCTCGATGATTGCCGCCGCGTGGGAAATGCAGGGGGGCACCAGGGTGCCGGTCAGGGGGCCGTAGGGCTCCCGGTTGATGGATACGCCCATTTCCTCATAGAGGCCTGTCAGACGGTCCACGTACTGCCAGTCGCGGATGGTGCGCTCCATGGGGATGTTCTTGCAGTAGGGCAGGTTGTAGGAAATGCCGCCGCCCTCGTAGCTGGTGAAGCCGCCGGCGTAAGTGATCTCCGTGAGCAGACGGGCGTCCGGGGTACCGTGGCGGACCTGGACGGGGGTGTGGACGCTCTCGATGATCTGGCGGCAGCCGCTGACGCCGTGGTTTACCGCCGGGAAGCCGTTGAGCATGGCCCGGTTCAGACGCATGGACTCACGGATGCCGTTCTCCGCCTCCTCGTAGCGGTTCTGGCGGGTGTAGCTGTCGATGGTGGTGGGCAGCAGGTCCGCCTCGCCCTCGTCCTGAAGGTGCTCCAGGAGCTTGATGTGCTCGCTGATGAGGGGCACGCCGGCGCGGGGCTGTACCAGGGTCCTGCCCGCCTCCTTGGCGGCAAGGAGCTTCTTGGAAAAAATGCGCTCGTCGGCCATGGCCTTGTGGTATGCCACGGACTCCTCCAGGTCCACGTCCTTGCCGGTGGGCCATTGGGCCAGGACCTCCTGGCGCAGCTGGGCGAACTCGCCGTCCGGAATCCGTTTATTTTTCAGTTCCATACTTCTGTAACTCCTTTTTCATGATCCGCAGGGCTGCGGCCGGATACCGGCCCGCCAGAAGGCCCATCGCGGCTAAAATGTAAGTCTTGTCCACCCAGACATCCGCGTCCCTGGGCCGCAGGGAGTTGGGCTGGGCGGCGGACCAGAAGGCGTGCCGCGCGATCTCCGCCACCCGTCTGGTATGGATCAGGCTTCCGCCTGTTACAACGACCTGTTTCACATGCATCAGGTTCTTTCCGGACTGGACGAAGGTCTTGCCCATCATGGTGTAGGCCTCCTCCATGGTTCCGGCGTGGCGGGCCACCGCCGTCTCCACCGCCAGGGAGGCCAGGGCGTAATCCAGCGCCTCCAGCTCCGAATCCCCTTCGGGCAGCTTGTCGGTGTGGTCCCGCAGCATTGCCAGCAGCTCCTCCGCGCGCTGGACGGAAAGTCCGGAGAGGCGGCTGACCTGATCGATGCCGGCGGCCTCCACGATGCCCCGGACGCTGTAGCGCATGCCAATGTCGCCCTCCACGGTCCGCTTGGCGAAGGGCTCCGGCAGGCCCTTATAGACGGTGTTCATCTGCTCGGGCATCCCGTCGGCCATGGAGTAGACGTCCGTGGTCGCGCCGCCCACATCCACGGCCACCAGATCGCCGATGCCGGGCTCGCCCTCGCAGCCGCTGCTCAGCAGCTCCATGGCCTGGAGCACCGCCGAGGGGGTAGGCATCAGGATGTCCGACAGCAGGCCGGTCACCCGGGAGAGCCCCTTGGCCTGGACGATGCGGTCCAGGAAAATCTCCCGGATCTTGCTCTGGGTGGGCTCGATATTCAGCACGCCGAATTTCGGCATGACGTTGGGACAGACGTACGTGGTGTGGCCGGCGAGGATGCGCTCGCATTCCCGGGCCGCCGACCGGTTGCCCGCAATGACGATGGGGAAGTCCGGCGGCAGGGAGGCCAGCATCTTCGCATTGTAGAGGATGCACTCCTGATTGCCGCCGTCGGTTCCGCCCACCAGGAGGAAGATGTCGGGCTTCGCGGAGCGGATGTCCTCCAGGTCGTCCTCCGTCAGCTGGAAGGAGTAGAGCCCCGCGATCTTGGCGCCCGCGCCCAGACTGGCCAGCTTGGCGGCCTCGCTGGTCAGCTCCGGCACCAGGCCGCTGGTCATCATCCGAAGCCCTCCGGCGGCGGAGGAACAGGCGAAGGTATCGGAGAATGCCAGCTTCCCGGTCTTCTCCTCCAGTCGCTCCAGCCCCAGGCGGAGGCCGTCGTTGATGTCGGTCTGCACCGTGGTATAGGATGCGGCTGTGCCCAAAAGGGCCTCCGCATCCAGGTCCACGGCGGTCAGCTTGGTATAGGTACTGCCGAAGTCAATGAGCAGAACCGGGTTCATTGCTCCTCACCATCCATGTGCAGGAGCTCCCGCAGGGCTTCGATGGTCGTCTCCGGCAGCGTGTTGGGGGGGAAGGCGCGGTCAAAGCCCATTTCCTTGAACCGCTTCTCCACGTCCTCGAATTTCTGCTTGCCGATGACGATGTTGCCGCCGACCAGCAGGGGAATGCCCTTCAGACCGGCCTCGTCGCACTTCTCGCGCATTCCGCGGCAGTCCAGCTCACCCTGACCGTACAGGGAGGAAACCACGATGGCGTCGGCATTGGCCTCGATGGCTGCGGCGATGTACTCCTCCTGGGACACCATGACGCCCAGATTGACCACCTCGAACCCGGCCTCTGTGAACGCGTGGTATAGGATCTTGTTGCCTACCGCATGTACGTCGGCGCCAATGACCCCAATGATTAAAACCTTCTTCTTTTTCCCGCTCTCCATAGATATCACCTCTGCATAGAAATTGCTTCAGGAGCATCCGGAAGCATGCGCCTATATCATAAGGCGGTTGTTCAAATTTGTCAATAGTTTACGAAAAAAACTGTGATTTTTATTAATTGTGCAGTATAAAAACAAAAAACTTGCACTTGTGAATTGTTTGACGATCAGGCGGCGGCCGTGATGCAAGCTCTGAAATTTTTCCTGCAAATTGATATCCCCCACCGGATGGTCCGGCGGGGGATAAGCCTTGCGGTCAGAACTCTGACCGGTTTTTTGCACGGGATAGAGGCAGGATGTGCGACAAGTTTTATGGGAGAAAACTGCAGGCCGGGCTGCGCCCCGGTCCCGCAGGCTGCAGCCCGCGGGGCAGCGTCATGCCTCCTGGCCAGCCAGATAGGCGGCGCGGCCTGTCTCGTAGAGGTTATTTCCCTCGCTGTCGATGACCACGATCACCGGGAAGTCCTCCACCTCCAGGCGGCGGATGGCCTCCGCCCCCAGGTCCTCGTAGGCGACGATCTCCGCCTTCTTCACGCACTGGGCCAGCAGCGCACCGCAGCCGCCGATGGCCCCGAAGTACACCGCGCCGTGCTCCTTCATGGCGGCGATGACCTCCGGGCCCCGTTTGCCCTTGCCGATCATGCCCGTCTCGCCCAGGGAGATCATCAGCGGGCTGTAGGCGTCCATGCGGTAGGAGGTGGTGGGGCCGGCGGAGCCGATGGCCTCGCCGGGGCCCGCCGGGGTGGGGCCCACGT
>VSNB01000127.1 GCA_009774055.1 Clostridiales bacterium | reverse complement strand
TTTTTCGCCTCCTCCGCCATAAATCTACATTTTTTCCTCGGCGTTTTCTTACATTTTATCACTGGCGCTGACACCGCCTGGACCGCCAGAATGGGCATGGACAGGGGAATGACCACGCTGAGGAAGGTGCGGAACTTGGAGCAGCCGTCGATCTCGCTGGCCTCCACCAGATCGTGGGGGATGCTGTTCTGGAAGTAGTTGCGAACGATGATCATGTTGCCCACGCCCACCCCTCCGGGGAGGAACAGGGCCCACATGCTGCCCATCAGCCCGGTGTCCCGGACCACCAGATAGGTGGGGACCAGCCCGCCGCCGAAGTACATGGTGAACACGAAGAACAGGCTGATCCACTTCCGCCCCGGCAGATCCTTCTGGGCCAGGGGATAGGCGGTGATGTAGAGCATCACTACGGAGAAAATGGTGCCGATGACGGTGTATTTCACAGAATTGAGGAAGCCGGAGACGATCTTCGGGTCTGCGAACACCGCCTTATAGCCGTCAAAGGTGAAGCCGCTGGGAAGCAGGAAGGTCTTCCCCGCATACACGTCGTAGGGGTCGGAGAAGGAGGCTACGAGGACATAGTACAGAGGGTAAGCCACGATCAGCAGGACTACGGTGCAGATGGTCACCAGGATGATGTCGCTGGCCTTGTCAGACATGCCGGTAGATTTTGATCTTGTCATATTCCGCCGCCCCCTTTACACAAACTGCACGTCCGAAGCCTTGGACGCGATCTTGTTGACGATGATCAGCAGTACAATGTTGATAGCAGTGTTGAACAATCCTACAGCGGTAGAGTAGCTGTACTTGGCCTGCTCAATGCCCTGCTGGTAGACATAGACGGCGATGACGTCGCTGGTGGCCTTGTTCAGATCGGTCTGGAGCAGCCAGACCTTTTCAAATCCCACGTTCATGATGCCTCCGGCGGCCATGATGAGGTTCAGGATCGCCATGGGCAGCAGCTCCGGGATGTCAATATTCAGGATCCGCTGGAACACCGAGGCTCCATCCATCTTGGCCGCTTCGTAGAGGCCGGGGTCCACGTTGGCCAGAGTGGCTAAGTAGATGATACAGCCCCAGCCCGCGTCCTGCCAGATGCCGGAGGCGATGTATATGGTCCGAAAAGCTTCCGACTGGGTAAGAAAGTCGATCTGCGTACCCAGAAGCAGGTTTAGCAGGCCGCCGGTAGGACTGAGGAAGATCTTGATCATACCGCAGATGACCATGACGGAGATAAAATGGGGCGCGTAGAGGACGGTCTGAACCACCCGCTTGAATTTGTGGAACCGTACCTGGTTGATGACAAGGGACAGGATGATGGGGACGGGGAAGCTCCACAGCAGGCCGTAGAAGCTGATGAGCACCGTGTTCTTCATCATCCGCCAGAAGGTAGGCGCCTTGAAGAACCGGATGAACCAGTCAAAGCCCACCCACCGGCTGGCGGTGAAGCCCAGGTTGGGGTCAAAGTCCCGGAAGGCGATCTGAATGCCGTACATGGGGATGTACTTGTAGACAACTGTCAGTACCAAGGGGATCAGCAGCAGCGCGTAGAGCTGCCAGTTATCCAGGAGCCGTTGTCCCAGCGTTTTCCCGGAACGCTGGGACAGGGCGGCGGAGCCCGCCGCCGAGATTCGGACGGGAGTTTCGCTTTTTTTCATGTGACTCACTTCCTTAAACACATAGCTTGTCGCTGGGAAAGGAGACTGCGATGCGGGGAGATTGTCCTTTGCAGGGTGCGCGCCGGCCGCGTAGTTCGTATAACGTTTCATGGCTTCGGCTAAATTTAAGCAGCATGCAAGCTGCCGAAAATCCATGAAACGTTATGCGCCTGTTGTGGCTATCTTAGCAAATGTTCCGCCCCGCTGTCAACAGATTTTTCCCATTTTCTTTAAGTTCATCAGCTTAAACAAACTGTTCGCTTGATTTTTGTTAATTACACCAAAACGCAATGTTTCATGAAAAATTCGTGAAATTCCTCTTTACATTTCATCGTCACTTCTGCTATGATACAGACAGACGAGGCGCGGGGCAGTCCGTTTGCGCCTTGTACATGAAACATTTCACTAGGAGGCGGATATGAAAAACGCTATGCCGACGATGAAGGATGTGGCGCAGGAGGCCGGTGTGGCACTGGGGACCGTGTCTAAGGTATTCAACAGCATCCCCGTAGGGGAAAGCTACAGAATAAAGGTGGAGGAAGCCGCCCGAAAGCTGGGATATCAGGTCAACCAGTACGCCCGGGGGCTGAAAACAAACAAAACCAATACGGTGGCGGTGATCCTGCCGGGTGTGAACCACCCCTTTTTTGCCGCTCTGGCCCATCACATCTGTGAGGCCCTGGCCCGACGGGACCACCGGATGCTGCTGTATGTCACTGCCTCCAATCCGGAGATCGAGCAGAACTGTGTCAACATGGTCCGGCAGAACAAGGCGGACGGCATCATCGGGCTGACCTACAACCCCTTGGTGGTGGGCGAAGATCTGCCCTTTGTGGGCATCGACCGCAGCTTCCGGGCGGACATCCCCTGTGTGGCGGCGGACAACTACGGCGGAGGCCGTCTGGCGGCGGAGAAGCTGCTGGAGCTGGGATGCACGCATCTGGCGTTCCTCCGTACCGGCTCATCCAGTCCCAGCGAGACAGACAAGCGGGGAGACGGTTTCGAAGCCGTCTGCCGGGCTCGGCAGATCCCCTGCGAGGTTCTGCGCCGGAACGACGGAGAGGACGGCCCGGAGGTGTTCCGGGAGTTCCTGCTTGCGCATATGGCGGAAGGGAAGCTGGATATTGACGGCATCTTCTGTTCCACCGACCTGCTGGCCTGGAGAATACAGAATATATTGGCGGAGCTGGGGCTTCGGGTGCCGGAGGATGTGCAGATCATCGGCTTTGACGGCATCCAGCGGTTTGGAGGCGAGGAGCTGTACTGCTCGACTATTATACAGCCCGCCGAGAAAATGGCGGAAACCTGCGTGGATCTGCTGCTGGCAAAGGACCGCTCCAATATTCCGGCGCTGGTGTGTCTGCCTGTCAGCTACGCCCCTGGCGGAACGACGCGGGAATAGGGAACGGTTATGGCAAGCGAATATCTGAAGAAGAAATACCGGGATGTCAAGCCGGACGCGCCTCTCGAACTGACAAAGGCGGAGAAGCGGAAAAATTGGTGGCATTACTATAAATGGCATGTGGGGATCGTACTGGTACTTCTGGCAATCACTGGGAGCATTATGTGGAACACGCTCAGCCGGACAGAACCGGATTATAAGATCGCATACGTGGGGAGCAGCCATCTGCCGGAGGACACCGCCGCCGCGCTGGAGGCCGCTTTCGCCTCCCTGGGGGAGGACCTGAACGGAGACGGGAAAATCGCCGCCGCCCTGACGCAGTATGTCTCCGACAGCGGGACGCCCGGCATGTCCACTGCGGCGCAGGTTTCTTTGATGGGAGATATTCTGGAGTGCGAGAGCTACTTCTTCCTGCTGGAGGACCCGGAACAGTTTCAGCGGGAGTATCACTCCCTTCGCCGCCTGGATGGCTCCCTGCCTGAGCAAGGGGAGGATTCTCTTGAAGAAACCTGCCTGGTCTGGGGGAACTGCCCGGTGTTAGCGGGGTTTGACCTGGGCGAGTACGCTTACGAATGGATGGGCAGTACAGTGACCGGCAGCAGCCAAGAGCTTGTTTCTGCTTTGTATCTGGCCCGCCGGGGATTCTGGACGGAAAAAACTTCTGCATATCCAGAAGGCTGTGACGCTCTGTGGAGCAAATTGACGGAAGGAGCGGTTTCATGAAAAGGCATGTTTTTGCACTGCTGCTGGCGGGATGCATCTGTCTGGCGGGGTGCGCTCAGCCCGTCCCCCGCCAGGCGGCGGACGGTGCGGCCTGGGATGAACAGTGGGTGAGCGTTGGGAACGTGATCGGTATAGATACGCCCGAGGGACTGACTCCCCGGGAGAACAATGACGCGCTGAATGCCAACGGTATGTATTATGCCACCTGGTCTATTGGCGAGGCAGAGCCTTATACCAACGAGGATGGCGATGAGGCCCAGCTCTATGACGCGCAGGTCTATGTCCTGCTGGCAGGCTATAACGAAGCTGAAAAGGCCGAGAGCAGCGCGGCGGAGTGGATGGATATGGCTTCCAGCCAGTATGCAATAGAGGGGACCTCTATGGAAACCTATAATGGGCAGGAATTTACGGTCATCACCTATACCTACGAGTCGGACACAAACCCCTACGCCAGAGGCGCGTCAGCCTTTGGCGTGTACCGGAACTATGCAATCAGTGTGGAGCTGTCCTGCCAGGAGAAATTTGACGGCAGCGCACAGGAAATTCTGGCGGGCTTTCTGTCGAACTGCCACTACGCCGCATAAGGAGGGATGACTTGTAGGACTGCTGTTTCCTGAAGATCCGCACTATAATGAGAATGAGCGGCAGACGGGCTTTTACCGTTACCGCCAGCTGCTGTCCAACCGGTTTGGCCAGTGGTGGAAGATCAATCTGCTGACTCTGGCTGGCTTTGCGCCGCTGGCGGCGGGAATATTTTATGCCGTCGCTGTATCCAGCATCCTGATACTTCTCCCCTGTTCCATCGCAGGCGGCGCGATTGCGGGGCCGTTTTTGGCGGGGATGTATGACGCTGTCCTGCGGGGCCTGCGGGACGATCCGGCCCCCTGGTTGGACGGCTGGAAGCGTTCCTGGCGGCAGAACTGGCAGGGAAGCATGCTTTTGGGCGCGGTCATGGGGCTGCTTGCAGGACTGTACGCCTTTATGGGGATGCTGTTCTGGTGGGCGGAGACAGGGCCGTCCATGGGGACTGTAGTCGTATATCTGGCAGGGCTGCTGCTGATCCTGGTGGCGAATACCCTGCTCTGGCCGCAGATCGTGCTGTTCCGGCAGACTCCAGCCATCCGGCTGCGCAATGCGCTGCTGTTTCTGATCAGGTACTTCTGGCGGGTCATGGGCACAGGCATTTTGCAGCTGGCGCACTGGGCGGTCTATGTGCTGTTTGCACCTTGGACGCTGCTCCTGCTGCCAGTGACCGGCATATGGTACATCGTGTTTCTTTCACAGTTTTTGGTTTATGAGCAGATGGATGAGGCCTTGCGGATAGAGGAACTCTATGATGAAAACAAGTAAAAAGAAAGTTAGGGCTTGTCGAGTTTATCGTATCGCGTGGCAACCCGGCGAAACCATTTCAACTTTTGGAAGAAGCATTCAACGAGGTGCCACTCTTTGTACAAGAAATAATCTACCTCCCACGGCTCTTTGGCATTGCTTTTAGGAGGAATCACAGCAGCTGCCCCGTGTTCTTTGATATACGTAAGGATCTCTTTCGTGCCATATGCCTTATCACCGAGTAAGTTACTGCCTGCAATACCTGTCATGCGCATAAGTTCAATGGCGTGGGTAGAATCGTTGTCATTTCCGGGAGATAGCAAGAAAACAAACAGATATTTCATAATCCTTGGAAAGGCGGCGGGAGTTGTTGATCCACACCAGAGAACGCTTTCCGATCCACCGCTTGGGCAGGACCTCCCATACAGGCTTGATACGCGCCGAAATATCGACGCCAAGCCCCAGTTCACTGGAAACATCCTGCTCAAAGGTTTTGCGGTATCCGGCATCAGCACAAAACCGTTGAATAGATGGATAGGTCTCAAATGCTTTTTTCGCAGCCCAAATTCCTGCCTTGGTATCATGTATATTGGCAGCATAAACTACCACTGCCAGCAGATTACCCATAGTATCCACTACAATGTGCCGTTTGCGTCCTTTTGTTTTTTCCTCCATCAATCCCTCGTTTTTCTGCGGCAGAGGTGGTTTTTACGCTTTGCGAGTCTATGATCGCGTAGCTAGGGCCTGCATTGTGGCCTGCGTCAGTCCGCACCTGTTCCACCAACGCTGCACGGATCTTTTCCCAAAGCTCGCTTCGGATTGCGGCGTAATAAAAGTTGGACACTGTTGTGTATGGTGGAAAATCGTGGGGCAGATTTCGCCATTTGCATCCGTTATCTACGAAATACAGTACAGCATTTACCAGTTCCCGTTTTTCCCATTTGCTCCTGTTTCCTGCCCGGGGAAACAGCGCCTCTATGACCACCCATTGGCTGTCGCTCAAATCGCTCGCAAAACTGCGTTTCTCATTTTTCTGTATCATGCATCCAGTATACCATCTTTTCCCCTATTGGTACAGCTTCTTACCATTTCCAGCGTGTTCAGATAGGCGGCAACATCATAGATAAAAGATGTGTTCCTCCACACCCTCATCGTGCTTGTCCGAGGAATGGCGGCACTCCGGGTCAAACTCAATGTAGAATGTCTCCACGCTCCGCACCGGGTCATAGGTGAACAGCGGATAGGCCCTCATTTTGCCGCCGTCCCCCAAGACTACGTTTGCCTCGTCCGGGCCAGTAACGGTATATTCCGTCTGCGGTTCCTCCAGGAATGCGGACAGCGGTGTTTTCAGCCCTGTGGCAATCTTCCAGAGGGTTGTCACCGTTGGAACAGACTGGCCGCGCTCGATCTGGCCCAACATGGGCTTGCTCACACCCGTGAGCGCAGCAGCATCGTCCAGGGAAAGAGTGCGGGTCATGCGGATGCTTTTCAGCTTCTCGCCAATTCTCAAATTCATAGGTTCCATTTTATATCCGCTCCGTATGCTTTAACAAATTAGAAGTTCATTATAGCATATCAGACAGATAAATGAAAGTCCGAATGAAAAATTTCTCTCCGGGAATTGAATTACGGCTGGGCCTATGCTATAATTCAAACGATAAATTCTTTTGGGTAAAGAAAACCGAATGAAGGGCAAATAAGGTGGAGGATTTTCACTAGCGTTGCCGTCCACTCTGCTGTGGTTCAGCATAATTTATCTAACTTTTCGGAGTCACTTCAAAATGTATAAAATTCTTGCCATAGTAAAGGGATCCAGGGCACACCCTGGCTCCAGTGCCGAAAGGCCGGCGCAGCATAACGCTGCGCCGGCCTTTGCCGCAAATGATGTCCTCTCTGGGAGGCTGGATTATAAACGCTCAGCCCAGCAGCGCCTTGGTCTGCCTGACGATGTTAGACGCACACAGGCCGAACTGCTCCAACAGCGCGGCGGCGGGGCCGGAGTGTCCGAATTCGTCGTTCACGCCGATGCGCTTCACCGGTACGGGACAGCGCTCGCTGACCAGGGAGCATACCGCCTCCCCCAATCCGCCGATGACGCTGTGCTCCTCCACGGTGACAAGCTTTCCGCACTCCCGCGCGGCCTTCAGAACCAATTCCTCGTCCAGAGGCTTGATGGTCGCCATGTTGATGACCCGGACGGAGACACCCTGGGCGGCAAGGGCCCTCCCAGCCTCGATGGCCTCTGGGACCATGATGCCCGTGGCGATGATGGCGGCGTCCGTACCGTCCTGGAGGACCTCGCCCCTGCCGATCTCAAAATGGTAGTCCTCGCTGTGGAACACAGGAGTAGCAGCCCGGCCGAAGCGCATATAGACGGGGCCCTCCATCTCATAGGCGGCCTTCACCATCTGCCGGGCCTCCACGTCGTCGGCGGGGCACATGACGGTCATGCCGGGAATGGTGCGCATGAGGGCGAAGTCCTCACAGCACTGGTGGGACGCGCCGTCCTCGCCCACAGAGATCCCGCCGTGGGTGGCCCCGATTTTCACATTCAGGTGGGGATATCCGATGGTATTGCGGACCTGCTCATAGGCCCGCCCGGCGGCAAACATGGCGAAGGTGGCGGCGAAGGGCACCAGCCCCATGGTGGAAAGGCCGGCGGCCACATTGATCATATTGGCCTCGGCGATGCCGCAGTCGAAGTGGCGTTGGGGGAATGCCTTTTGAAAGACATTCGTCTTGGTTGCCCCGGCCAGGTCCGCGTCCAGGACCACCAGGTTCTCCGCTACGGCCCCCAGCTCCTTGAGGGCGCTGCCGTAGCTGTCGCGGGTAGCGACTTTTTTCACATCTGCCATGATTACACCTCCAGCGCCTTGCGGGCCTGGGAGAGCTCCTCCATGCCCTTGGCGTATTCTTCATCGTTGGGCGCCTTGCCGTGCCAGCCGGCGTTGTCCTCCATATAGCTGACGCCCTTGCCCTTGACAGTCTTCATCAGGATGGCGGTGGGCCGGCCGCTTCCCTTGTTGGCGCGGAAACGGGCGAAGGCAGTCTCCATCGCCTCGAAGTCGTGGCCGTCGATAGTTACCACGTCGCAGCCGAAGGCGGCGAACTTCTCGTCCACCGGCTCGGTGTTCATCACGTCCTTGGTGCGCCCGTCAATCTGCAGGCCGTTGATGTCGGCGATGATGCACAGGTTGTCCAGCTTGTAGTGGGCGGCGAACATGGCGGCCTCCCAGATCTGACCCTCAGCCAGCTCGCCGTCCCCCAACAGGGCGTAGACGTTCACGTCCTTTTCCAGGTACTTGGCCCCCTTGGCCATGCCGGCGGCGGCAGAGAGCCCCTGGCCCAGGGAACCGGTGGACATGTCCACGCCGGGGACGGTGTTCATATTGGGGTGGCCCTGGAGATAGCTGTCGATATGCCGCAGGGTGGGCAGGTCCTCCACCGGGAAGAAACCCCGGTGAGCCAGAGCGGCATAGAGCCCCGGCGCGGTGTGACCCTTGCTGAGGACGAACCGGTCCCGGTCCTCCCAGCGGGGATTTTTCGGATCAATGCGCATCTCCTTGAAATAGAGATAGGTAAACAGGTCAGCGGCGGAGAGGCTGCCGCCGGGGTGGCCGGCCTTCGCGCCGTGCGTGCCGGTCAGGATGCCCTCCCGCACGCTGACGGCGGTCAGCTGCAGGGCTTTCTTTTCTTCTGGCGTCATGGAAAATCCTCCTTCTTCATATGGAACAGCGCGGGGACGGCTCCCCATTTTCGGATGTCCTTATAGGGAATTATAAAATATTTTTGATGACTTTGCAAGTGTTTCCGAAAATGTTTGGCGAATTTTCGCGCCGCAGTCCCGATGGAATTTCCTTTTTTGGTCAGCGCTGTCCGGAAAGGCGGAATCTATCGTATCTCTTAGAAGCAGTACCAATGGGTGACGGTATGCAGATTGGCGAGAAAATTTTTTGTCTGGCAAGGAAGAAACTCGCAGGAATCCTGACGGATTTCAAGAGTTTCTGA
>VSNB01000126.1 GCA_009774055.1 Clostridiales bacterium | reverse complement strand
CACTTTAGCTTTTCCATGTGCTGTGAATAGAGTTATCCATGATTCCATAGCCAGTTATGCACATTTCCACAATGCTTATCTTTTGGTCTTTGGTTCGGAATAGTGTGGTGCTGGCGGTCTATCTCTTGTTTTCGGTTGCTTGCTTCTTTACCGTACATGAGCATTATTTCCGAGCTTAAAGCTCGGAAATAATACATTTGATGCAAGCCGTTTTGCTCGCCGCTGTAAACAGCGTCAACCGCAAAACATGGCAAATATCACCTCCGACCTTTCGTTTCGGAAGTAAGAAGCTGTACCAATAGGTGACGGTATGCAGATTGGCGAGAAAAATTTTTTGTCTGGCAAGGAAGAAACTCGCAGGAATCCTGACGGATTTCAAGCGTTTCTGACGCAGCCAGACGAAACATTTCCCGTCAAGATACGTGCCGGCGCCTATTGGTACTCCGCTGTGCCGTTTCCCTCCTGGAAATAGGCCAGCTTTGCGCCGTCGTCGCAGATGTACTGGTTGACGTTGCTCTTGGTATAGCCGACCTCACGGTCGGAGAGCAGGAAAATCTTGCAGGACAGTCCGTTGGCTCCGCTGTTCACGGTTCCGCTGGTGCCGCTGCCGGGGCGGTAGGGGATTTTTACCTGCTTGATGGCGTTGCGGATGTTGGCGTCGATCAGGTTGAGCCAGGTGCTGTTGAGGTAGCTGCTGATGGTGCTGTTGGCGTAGTCGTTGACGTTGCTGCTGTGCCATGGTTTCCGGGTTGTACCTCATGCTGTTGTTCAGCAGGTCGGTGATCTGGCCGTCGTGAAGATCAATCATCCTCCAGCCCCCCGTATGCCACGGCCTTGGTGCCCAGCTGCGCCACCTGCGGGGCGTTCTTCCTGATAAGGCGGATGGTTTTGGCGATGCAGTAGCTCTCGCTGTTCCGGGGGAGGTAATCGTCAAAGGCCATCCGGTTCAGCTCCAAGAAGCCGTCCCAGGTGGTGCCCTCTACCAGCCCCATGATTTTCTTCTTGTCCAGGCTGGGGCCGTAGCTGAGGACGCCGTGAAGCCGCCCGTCGAGGAAGGCTCCGAAGTGGAGCTTGCTGTTATTCACCACCTTGCCGCTGTAGTGGTGCGACCGGATGAAGGGGTTTGCGATACTGGAGGGGATCACCCTAATTTCAATTTCCTTTGCTCTGCCCATTCTTTCACCACCATGTAAATCCGGTTCCCGACCCGGTTGGTGTTCCCGAAGGTTTCCATTTGGTCGGGCTTGTATTTGGCTGCTATCAGTTCGAGGGCTTGCTGGAGGTTGGCGTACTGTTCGAGACTGAAGGTAAAGGTCACCCGGTCGATGGTCGGGTCATCCTTGTCCTGTTCCTCCAGGCTGTCGCCCAGGACAACGGCGATCTCATTCTCGCTGTAGCCGGTGGCGGTCACGTCCAGGCTGCTGAGGGATAGCTCCCCCAGGACCTCCCGGAGCTTTTCCATGTCCCACTGACCGCCGATTTTGTTCAGGGCGATATTGAGGGCCTTTTCGTCCGGCTTGCTCAGGTCCAGGACTATCACGTCCGCCTCTTTGTAGCCGAGCGCCTTCAGGACGGTCGCTCTCTGGTGGCCCCCGATGATGGTCCCATCCCGGTTGATGATGATGGGGTCCACATAGCCGAACCCCTGGAGGCTGTGTTCGATGTTTCGGAACTCCGGGTCTGAGGACTGGAGGGCCTTGCGGGGGTTGTAGTCCGCCGGATGGATGTCCGTCAGAAGTCGCCGCTCTCGAAGGAGCCGGTATTCAGTTCCAGCCATGGCCGAGGCGTCCTCGTAGTGGCGGACCGGGGCCTGTCTGGCCAGGTCCTGAACTATCGCCTTCAGCTTCTCAATCTCCGAGGCTTGGAGCCTCTGGCGCTGCGCCGTCCGCTTGGCGATCTTTTCCTGCTTGCCCAGGCGGCGCTCTATGTCCTCAAAGCGTCCGCTCATTTCGGAGAAGCCCTGCTGCATCGTGGCGTTGAGCTGGGCGAGGGCCTCCAACACCTTGTCCTCATTCACCCGCTGTCACCTCCCTTCCTGGCCGGTGGTCGTGGCCTCCCGCTTCAGCCACCAGGCGGGGTTGTTCCGCCTGTCCTGGTGGGAGCAGACCGGCTCGCAGTCCTCCTGACCGCACCCGGCGCAGAACTCTCGGTGGAAGGCTTCATCCCAGGGGGCGCTGATGGTGGGGATGGAGGCCAGGAAAGCGCCCAGGGTTTCCGGCGAGGCCATGAGCTTTTCAAAGTTGGTCATCCTTCGTTCGCTCCTTTCGTCCCAGGTCTTTTGTAGCGTCGGCCCCGGCTCCCCCGTTTCCGAAGGTTGGCCTGATATACTGCTTGCCCCTGCTCCGGGTCGTACTTGGGGCGGGAGTTCAGGTCAAGCTCCCCGGTGTGGCCCCGTGTCAGCTCTGCGTAGATCGTGCCGGGGGCGCAGCCCAGGCCCTTCGCAATCGATACGGCGCTGTCCCCGTCTGCCCAGCGTTTTGCTATCACTTTTCTGTCGTTTAGGGTCAATACCATAACTTTTTTCGCCTCCTTCCCCGCTGGTGATATAAAAAAATCAGGTTAGACAGGTTCAAAAAACCTTGTCTAACCTAATGATAGGGGGTGCAATCATTTCACAAATTTGCGCTTGCCATTGACCGCCATATTGAGTATAATGTCAGTACAATCTATTTGGAAACGGCGGTGCTGTGAAAATGTCGCTTAAAAAGAAATTGAAGAAGCTCTTGTCCGCTTCCGAGCATAAAAAGGAAGCGGAGCAGGAAGCCCATGGCCTGCAACACCACGCGCCTGCGGAAGAGCCGCAGCCGGAGACCGGGGAGAGTGTGCCATTTCAGAACGAAGCCCTGCTGGAGCTGCCTCAGGAGCACCCCCTGTACCAGCTTTATAATCTCCGGCGGCGGGATGGCGGTAGCCTGCCCTCTCCCCGCCTCTGTCTGGACGAGGACGGCGAGCTCCCGTCGGAGATGATCAGACGGGAAAAGGTCCGCCTGCGCACCGTCGTCAATAAGGAGTGCAACGCGCGGCTGAAGGAGGCCAGGGGCAAGAAGGGCCAGGGCAAGGATAAAAACAACGGGAAATCCAAGGATAAGCCCGCCGGAAAGGACGCGGAAAAGGACGACGGCAAGGCCAGGAAGAAGGCGGGAGAGAAAAAGGAGGCCGAGCCCGTGGTCCTGGACGCCCGGCCCTGTTTCTTCCTCTCGGCGGATAAGCTGTACGCATGGGTGTTCGTGCTCCCGCCGGTGGGGGCCGGGGAGGAGCTGTCGCGGGATATGCTCTACCGGGCGATGGTCCAGCAGGGAATCAGCTACGGCGTGAACACCCGCCTGGCCGACCGGCTGAGCCACGATGAGCACAAGTACTTTACCCTGTACCCCATTGCCAAGGGGAAGCCCGCCTTCGACGGGGAGAACGGCAACATTATAGACCGGTTCCCCCGGGTGATCGAGCGGGTGCTGGAGGTGGACGAATACGACCAGGTGGACTACACCGCCCTGAACCTGATCCGAAATGTGAAGCAGGGCCAGGAGATCTGCCGGCTCATCAAGCCCACCGAGGGCGAGCCTGGCCGGACAGTGCTGGACCAGGAGGTCCCCGCCAAGAGCGGCAAGAGCGTCCCCCTGCCCAAGGGGCGAAATACGGAGATCAGCGAGGACGAGTGTTCCCTGCTGGCCTCTATCTCCGGCCACGTGGAGTATACCGGTCACAGCTTTCAGGTCAAACCCGTGCTGGACATCCCGGGGAACGTGGACTTCTCCACGGGAAGCATTAACTTCCTGGGGGACATCAATATCAAGGGAGACGTGCTCAGCGGCTTCACCGTCCGGGCCATGGGGAACATCCATGTGGACGGCGTGATAGAGGCCGGCAGCGCGGTGGAGGCCGGCGGCGACCTGGTGGTGGTCAAGGGCATCCTGGGGGACGGCACCACCATTGTCCGCTCCCACCGCAGCGTGTTCTCCAAGTACATTGAGAACTCCGTAATCTATGCCCGGGAGAACCTTCAGACGGACTGCATCCTCAACGGCAGCATCTACTGCGACGGAGAGGTCCTGGTCTGCTCCGGGCGCGGCAGCATCATGGGAGGCCGGATCTGGGCCGCCGGGAAGGTTACCGCCAAGGCCGTGGGCGCCCCGTCGGAGTGCCGGACCGCCATTGCCCTGGGCGGCCTGCCCTGTACGAATTTCGAGCGGGAGACGGTGCGGAAGGAGCTGCGGGAGCTGGAGCTGGAGCTGGAGAAGCTGGAGTGCCAGCCGGACAATCCGGTAAAGGCCAGCCTCCTGAGCAAGCTGCGCGTCAAGCTGTCCGCTGCGGAAATGAAGTTCAAGCAGCTGGAGGAGGAGCTGGCCGGCATCAAGCCGGATGAGGAGAAGGAAGAGAAGGGCCGCCTGGAGTGCGGCGTAGTGTACGCCGGGACGGAAATCAGCTTCGGAGACGAGATGATCCGCCTGCGGCACGAGCACCGCCAGTGCGTGGCCAAACTGGTCAATGGGGAAATTGTGGTGACATGATGACGATTCAACAGAGAGAAGGCGGACTATGAGTACAAGCGTACCGCGGGAGCGGCTGGCGGAGATATTTGACCAGGTAGTACGGGACATTACCCGGCGGGAGGCGGGTATCTGCCTGGCCCCCGGCGAGGCCGAGCCCAGCGGGGAGATCTATACTGTGTACGCGGTTTTTGAGCGGGGCTTCGGTACCTGCCTGTCCATGAGCGCGGAGGCGGCCATGTTCGTCCGGCTGACCCGGGGCATGATGCAGCGGGAGGATGTGACGGACCGGGACGTAGAGGACTTCACCAAGGAGTATTTCAACGTGCTGTGCGGGCACATCGTCTCCCGGCTGTTCCGGGAGACGCGGGTTCCGGCCAGATTCAGCCCCCCGGTTTTCCGGCGGGGACGGTACGTGCCGGAGGACCATCTGCGGCATATCGTGCTGACCTATGCCGATGACCGGAACGAGCGGGCCCAGCTGATCCAGCATGCGCCCTATGGAGAGCGCGAGGCCCAGTCAATCTGATGAATTAACAGAAAGAGGTAACGATTTGTATGAAAAAACGGCTTATGGTGGTAGATGACTCCCGGGTGCTGGAGTATCAGATCTGCAAGCTGCTGGAGGATACCGACTATGAGGTGGCGGCCTACTGCGAGAATGGTGAGGAGGCCATTGCCCGCTACGAGGAGGTCCGCCCGGACATCGTGACGATGGACATCATCATGCCCGGCATCGACGGGCTGGAGGCCGCCCAGATTATTGCGGAGGCCCACCCGGACGCGCGGATTATCATGATCTCCTCCCTGGCCTATGAGGACACCCTTCAGGAGGCGGAGGCCGTCGGCGCAAAATTGTTTCTCTATAAGCCCATTGACCGGGAAAACCTTCTGGACGCCCTGGAGCAGGTCATGGGTGAGGACGGCTGTCAGGAGAGCTGCGCAGAGAAATGATGCCGGTTAGACCGCCCTGTTTTCGAAAAAGCAAGACGAGATTTCCGGGCCGGCAGCTCTTCGCAGCGCCGGCCCGGTCCTTTTCCGCGTTCCGGTTCCGCGCCTGCGCGGCGCAACCGCCGGTTGCGGCCGGACCGCGCGGGCTTGAATCCGCGTCGCTTCCCTTTCACGCCCCGGCATGGTATATTATTTCCGAGCTTAAAGTATAGTCAGGGCAGCTGAAAAAGAGCGCCGTCCAGCGGGGAACGTAAGCCGCGTCCATCGCCGCCTGGCCGCTCTTTCTCAAGCGTCTGTATGGGATGGGGCTGCAATAGGAAAGGGGCGGATAGAATGATCGATAAGCGGCATTTTGGGAGACGGGCGGCGGATTTCCGGCACAGGCTGGAGCTGTCCCAGGCCGGACTGGCGGAGCGTCTGGGCGTCAGCGCCCAGGCGGTCAGCAAATGGGAGACAGGGGCGGCGCTGCCGGACATAGAGCTGCTGCTGGAGCTGTCCAAGCTGTACGGCGTTTCCGTGAATGAGCTTCTGGAGGACAACGCCCTGCTGGGCTGTATCGCCAGCCGGGCCTTTGAGGAAAAAGGCGGCGTTGCCTATTTCGTGCCGCCGGAGTCGGACCCGGAATGCCTGCGGTGGGAGGAGGATATGCGCCGGGAGGGCTGGATTGCGCGGAACTGGCGGGACGCCTGGCATCAGCCCGGCGGCTGGGCGGACAGCGAGTACGGCAGGAATCTTGTCGGCGAACGGAACAGGCCCGACGACCTGCGGATCGGGCGGCGGATTGCGGATCTGGGCGGCGTGATCCTTGATATAGGCTCCGGTCCCGGCGGCGGGTATATGCCGTTCATCCTGCAGGCCGACCCTGCCGCGCGGATCATCGTCAGCGACCGGTCCCGCGTTGCAGTGGAGGAATGGAAGCGGTTCTTGGACAGGGAGCTGGATTCGCCTTACGTATACTACGCCGCACTGGATTTCTGCGACATTCCCTTCCGGAGCTGCACGGTGGACGTGATCTCCGACCACGGCGGCATCATCAACTGCATCGGTGACCGGAGCGCCGCCCTCCGGGAGTGCTGGCGGGTTCTTCGGCCCGGCGGGACGCTGGTCAGCTTGAACAGCTTTGTAACCAGGGAGACGCTGGCCTCCCTGCCGGACGATGCGCGGCGGGCCCTTCTGCGGGAATATCCGTTTATTTCCGACAGCCTCTATGAGGACACGGTCCTGGCGGGCTTCCGAAAGATCGACAGCGAGGCGGCGGGCAGCTGGTCGACGGAGGAGGACCGGGACAGCAGCATTGCGGGATTTGCGCGGAGCCTTGGCATCACGATAGAATTTACCCAATATATTCGTTTTTGTGAAAAATAACGGTCCGCCAACGCCGCGAGAGCTGGATAAAACCATAAAATACTACTTGACAGAGCCCGAAGCGCCGTGCTATAATGCGGTTCAAGCAATTTTCTCAAACGCATGGAAGGCGTTAAGTCATTTCGTAGGCGCTCTCAGAGAACCGGCGGTTGGTGCGAGCCGGGGAGCGGCGGATTGGCGGCTGGCGCCGGAGCGGGACGTCCCAAAGAGTATTTTCCGGTAGGGCGTCACGGGTCTGCCTCCGTTATACGGGCAGGGGCTTGCTGGAGCCCTATAAGAGCGCGCCCGGCTGGGCGCGAAGCCGGGTGGTACCGCGGTGAGAAGTCATCGTCCCGGGAGCAGGTTCTGCTCCCGGGACGTTTTGTTTTTCCCGGCAGAACCGGAAAACCATTGCGAAAAGGAGAAAAACAGTATGAAAACCATCGAAATTTCCGACGTGACCCTCCGCCTGTCCGATGGCGGCGGCGTCCTGAGCTTCAAGGAGCGGGTGGAGATCGCCCGGACCCTGGACCGCCTGGGGGTGGACCAGATCGAGCTGCCCGCCCTGAAGGACGGCAAGGGGGACGTGCTGCGCAACAAGACCATTGCCTCCGTGGTGTCCTCCGCCCGGCTGGCCGCCGCCGCGGGGCTGACGGAGGAGGGCGTGGAGGCGGCCTGGGAGAGCGTCAAGTCCGCCCGCCAGCCGGTCCTGCACGTCATGCTCCCCGCCTCCTCGGTGCAGATGGAGTACCTGTGCCACAAGAAGGCCCCGGCCATTCTGGAGCTGGCCAAGGCCCTGACGGCCCGGGCCCGGTATTTTACGGAGCGCGTGGAGTTTTCCGCCCTGGATGCCACCCGGGCGGAGAAGGGGTTCCTCCATCAGCTGCTGGCTACCGCCCTGGAGGCCGGTGCGGAGGCGGTGACCGTCTGCGACACGGCGGGCATCATGACGCCGGAGGAGTGCGCCGCCTTTATTCGGGAGCTTTGCGAGGCGGTCCCCGGCCTGTCCAAGGTCCGGCTGGGGGTGGAGCTCAGCGACGGGATGAAGATGGCCTCCGCCTGTGCCGCCGCAGCCGTGGACGCGGGCGCGGCGGTGGTCAAGGCGGCCATCACGCCCTTGAACGTGCCGTTCACCCAGGACCTGGCGGCATACCTGTCCGCCCGGGGGGAGAGTAAGGGTCTGCGCTGGAACCTGCGGAGCACGGAGCTGACGCGGGCAGCGGGGCAGCTGCAGTGGATGATGCAGACCCAGCGCAGCGGCGGCTCCCCCTTCGACAGCGGTGTGGACGACACGGGAAGCGCCGTCTGCCTCACCGGCGGGGACGGCATTGAGGAGATGGTGAAGGTGGTGCGCCACCTGGGCTATGATCTGACGGAGGAGGACAACGCCAGGGTCTACGAGTCCTTCCAGCGCATCGCGGCAAAGAAGCACTTCGTCAGCGCCCGGGAGCTGGACGCCATCGTAGCCAGCACGGCGATGCAGGTGCCCTCCACCTACCGGATCATCAATTATGTGATTACCTGCGGGAACATGACCTCCGCCATGGCGAACCTGACCCTGGAGAAGGATGGGGAGAAGCAGCAGGGCGTGTGCGCGGGGGACGGCCCCATTGACGCGGCATTCCTGGCGATCGAGCAGATCATCGGGCACCACTACGAGCTGGCGGATTATCAGATTCAGACCGTCACCGAGGGGCGGGAGGCGATGGGCTCCGCCCTGGTGAAGCTTCGTTCCAACGGGAAGTTATATTCCGGGAATGGGATTTCGACCGATGTGATTGGAGCGAGTATTCGCGCTTACATCAGCGCGCTGAATAAAATCGTCTACGAGGGGAACTGATCTGCGGCCCCGGCGAGGCTGCTCCGGCATAAATCTTATTTTCACTTCGCGTCTCGCCGGCGTGGGGGCCTTCTTTTCGCGCGAGCGAAAAGAAGCAAAAGGTCGCTCAAGGAACTACGTTCCTTGAGAATCCTCCTGCATTACGGAGGTGTTTATTTGCGCTCCGACCTACCTTGCCTGTTCTGTTTTAATGCCTTCGTTGGTGCGCCAGTCTTCTGCGTCTACCCACAAGCACACTTCGGTGCCTACCGTCATACACGCTGAATCTCCCGAGGTTCTTTTCGGGAGCTCCCCTGTGTGATACGGTAGGGGCTGCCGTTGACGTCGCTGGTTAGACGCTTCGCCCAATACAAGGGAGCCGCCCGCATCAGACCAGACAGACTGCAGCGGAAGCGCAAAACAAAAATACCCCGCGTAATCATAAGGGATTCTTAAACCGCAGGTTTAAGCGCGTTTTTGGGTACTTTTGCCGCGGGGCAAAAGTACCCGAGGAGTCCGGGGGCG
>VSNB01000125.1 GCA_009774055.1 Clostridiales bacterium | reverse complement strand
TGTTGCCCCCCCTTGCCGCCGAAAAACTACAAAATTTCTTCGGCGTTTTCTTACAATTTCAAATTGGCGTTGACAATCGCAGGGAGTTGTGTCTCTGTCCCATCTCCATAATGGAGTACCGTAGAAAACATCCCCGCGCTTTTCTCCATCAGCAACAGCTGAGACCTGCCAGATATCTTGTGCATCTTATCTTCCAAAAAGATCACTTCCTGATGTAAACTTTTTTGATTCCATTATATCATGGACGCAGTCCAAAGGAAAGGTCCTGCAAACACGAAGAATTTTTTCTCTCTGCAATTCAATTCTGAAGAAAGGAAAAGAACCACATAATGAAAGCATCTGAGTACAAAAATTATGATGACCTGCCGCTGTTTCTCAATGCAGCAATGGTCGCTCAAGTCCTGGGCATTTCCGCTGCCAGCAGCTACGAGCTGATGCATGAAAAAGATTTTCCCGTCCTTAAAATTGGCGGCCGTATGATCGTACCGAAAGAAAAGTTTATTGCTTGGGTTGATCAGAATACCACTGGAGGCAGCGCATGAGTAAAACATATAAAAACTATTTCCCGTTGCCGAATGTGATTTTCTCGCTCAGTTTATCTCCTGGAGAAATTGCCGTCTACTCCTACTTGCTCTACTGCGAAGACCGCAAAACTTATCAGTGCTATCCCAGTTATAAAACCATTGGCCGTGCAGTTGGTATGAGCATTAACACCGTTCAAAAATATATTGCCGCACTTGGTGAAAAAGGATTCATCAGCATCGAACCCACCAGCGTCATCACTAAATCCGGTCAAAAGCGCAACGGCAGTTACCGCTATACCATCCGCCCCATTCAAGAAGTCGTAGAATCATACCACCAGCGCCAACTACGAAAGATGGAGATAGACACCGCCAAGTCCCGCCTCACAACCCAAACCGCCGTGTAAGCCCCTGTGAGCCGATTTCTGACCCGCTTACCACATAGGACAACGGGAACCACTTCCACAGGACAAAGAGCCGCTGTAGGCCGTCTGTGGCAGAGTATGGAAGCAGTGATCCAGGCCCCTCCCCCGCCGGAACACGGCAAAATAGGGGAGAAAAGAAAAAGCAGGATAAAGGCCAGGCGTCACAAGTGGCGCCCGCCCGTCCACAACTGCCCGCAGTGCGGGCAGTTTCCCGGCGCCCACGCCGGGGTCAAAACGGGAGAGAAAATCGGCGTGTGGGGTCAGGAATCCCAGACAAGCCAATATTTCAAGGAAATTATCGGGGTCAAGCCCCACGGAGAATCAAAATGAAGGAGAAAAAACAGAAATTTGCGTTATACCTACCACCTGCGAAGAAGGCTGAATTGGAGCGGCGCTGCCAGGAGGACGGCGGAAGAAGCCTCACAAAATTTATTGAGAAGGCAATCGATTTCTACCTGGGCTACCTCAATACCAACAACGCCGGTGCCTTCCTGCCCAAAGAGATCCAATCTGCCATTGATGGCCGCCTGGGGATGTTCGAGGACAGGATGGCCAAGCTCCTCTACAAGCTGACTGTGGAGATGGACATGGGTATGACCGCCGCTATCGACTGCACTGATCTGGATGCTGACTACTTGCGAAAGCTCCGTGCGAACAGTGTCCGGAACGTGAAAGCCACCAACGGTCTGCTGACCTTTGAGCAGAAGGTCAGGGACTACGAAGATACCACAGAGGATGATGATCAATGGCGCGACTGATCGTCAAGAGTCCCTATATCAAGGGCGGCGGGGCTGGCGGATATGCCAGGTACATCGGTACCCGCGACGGCGTGGAACTGCCGCCCTCCGGCTATATGGGGTACATGGCAGAACGCCCTCGCTCCCACGGCCTCTTCGGTGACGAAGATAATGTAGACCTAGAGGCCGTGACGAAAGAGCTGAACGACTATCTCGGCAACATCTGGACACACATCATCTCCCTCAAGCGTGAGGATGCCGAGCGGCTGGGCTATGACCACGCCGCCCAGTGGCGCAACCTGCTTCGTACTCACCGCAATGAGATCGCGGAGGCCATGCATATCCCGCCCAGCGACTTCCGCTGGGTCGCCGCCTTCCACGACGAGGGTGACCATCCCCATGTCCACATGATGGCGTGGTCCACGAAACCAGGCCAAGCCTATCTCTCCCAGGATGGCATCCGCCAGATCAAATCCAAGCTGGTCAACGACATCTTCCACCAAGAAATGCTCCACACATACGAACAAAAATTTTCCTCCAGGGATGAACTTGTACGGAAAGCCAGGGCTGAGATGAAAACTCTGGTCCGAGAAATGCGTCAGTCTCTCGGCAATCATCCAGAAGTAGAATCGTTGATGATGACCCTGTCCTCCCAGTTGGAAACAGTGACGGGTAAAAGGAAATATGGCTATCTTCCCAGGGATGTTAAAAAGACTGTGGATGAGATCGTAAATCAAATGGAGCGATTCCAGGTAGTCGATGACTGCTATCAGACATGGTGGAACCTCCAATGCCAGATCGAAGATTTTTATTCCGAGAAGGCGCGGCAGCGGCCACCTCTCTCTGCACAAAAAGAATTTCGCTCCATCAAGAACGCCGTTATCCAGGAAGCCGAGAATATTCGCCTGGGCAAAGTAACCTTCGAGGATAAGGACGCTGAAGCAATAGCCGGTCAGGATGCTACAGATATTTCTTCTCTGCCCTATGACCTCTGGAAACTGTGGGTTATTGCTGATGATGACACCGCTCCCATGGCGGAGCGGGACAGAGCAGCAGCCCAGATCATCAGGGAAGCCGAAAACGGTGATCCCCATGCTCAGTACCTCGTTGGCAAACTCTACCAAGACGGTCCTGTACTGATCCCGGATAGTGTAGAAGCCCTCTACTGGTTCGAGCAGGCCGCGCGGCAAGGTCATATAGCCGCACAATATGAAACAGGGAAACTATTGCTCCCCCACGATCCGGAGGTCCATGATCCAGGTTTGGGGATCCAATGGCTGGAGGTTGCCGCCCAAAATAGAAATGAGTACGCCGCTTACCAGTTGGGCAAGGAATATCTCAAAGGCAAGATCGTAGAAAAGAATACCGCCAAAGCAATGGACTGCCTCACCCAATCTGCTGAAGCCGGGAACCAGTACGCCCAGCACACTCTCGCCAAGCTGTACCTGGAGGAACACAATCAAGATCAGGCCCACTACTGGTTCACCCAGTCCGCCGCTCAAGGCAATCACCATGCACAATTTTTCTTGGACCGCTGGGACGATCTGAAACCGCCCTCAGTTATGCTGGCCGCTACTCGCCTCCTCCACCATATGAGCCGGGTCTTCCAGGAGAATACCCCAGTTTCTCATGTTTCCGGCGGTATCCAGGTTGACCGAAAGCTCATGGCAAAAATCCGTGAGAAGAAAATCGCCATGGGCCACAAGCCGGACGATCATGATGAGTACCACGGCCCCTCGCTCTCCATGTAGCTCCTCAAATTTTGGGTAGCAGAAAACAAAGAAAGGCTTTAAGAAAAAACAGTAGCTATTTGCGCCAAGGTGTGGTATGTGTTGTAGCTACGAAAGGAGTGATGCCTTATGGCAAAACGCCGCGCCAACGGCGAAGGAAATATCCGCAAGCGGAGCGACGGCCGCTGGGAAGGCCGTTACACCGCCGGCTACGATCCCACCACCGGCAAACGCATTATCAAGAACGTCCTCGGCAAAACCCAGGCTGAGGTCAAGACCAAGCTGTCCAAAGTCCTGGAGGAAACCAAGGATCTCGACGTAGTCCGTGCAGAAGAGTACACTGTGGCCACCTGGCTCCGCACCTGGTATGACCTCTACGCCAAGCCCAACATCCGCCTCGCCACCGCTGACCGCTACCAGTTGATGATCGAAACCTACACCATCCCCCGAATCGGCAAAATCAAACTCACCAAACTGACCTCCCGTGACCTCCAGAAACTCTACAAAGATCTGATGGAAAATGGCCGTGTCCATGTCGGGAAGAATCAATCCCCCGGTCTGAGCAGCACCACCGTCCGCAGCGTCCACCTCATGCTCCACTGCGCCTTCGAGAGAGCGGTCAAAGAGCGCCTCATCTCCCGTAATCCCACCGACGATTGCATCGCTCCCAAGATCCAGAAATTCGAGAGGAAGACCCTCCACCCTGAAGATATGAAAGCCTACTTGGACGCCGCCAACACCAGAGGGCTCCTCCCGATGTTCTATTTGGCCCTGGTCAGTGGCCTCCGGAAGGGCGAGCTGGTCGCCCTCCTCTGGGATGACTTGGACGTCGAAAACAAAACGGTCTTCGTCAGCAAGCAATATGCCCGCAATCCCAACGGAGAACTGACCCTCTCCCGCCCCAAGACCGAAACCTCCGTCCGCAGGGTCTCCATCCCCCAGGAAGCTGTAGACCTCCTGATCCAAGAGCACATCAAACATCCAGACAACCAGTACATGTTCCCGTCCCCAGTCACCAGCGAAATGTACCACCCCGATTCCGTGGCAAAGCTCCATGAGAAGATCCTCAAGGATGCCAACCTTGAACACATCCCCCTGCATTCCCTGCGGCACACCTTCGCCACGGTCGCCCTCCAGAACGGCATCGATGTAAAAACCGTCAGCAGTATGCTGGGCCACTATGACGCAGGTTTCACCCTCCGTACCTACACCCACGCCACCCGCCAAGTCCAGAACCAGGCAGCCGAAACCATGGGAAATTTTATGGCCCAGGTTATGTAGCAAAAAATCAGCCCAGAAACCAGCAAAAGCCAGGGGAGAGGTCCGGATAGGAACCTCTCCCCTCCGTCGTGGTTTTTCCTATTGTGGGTCAGCGTGTGGGTCAAACAAAATCCGCAAAAATCAATACGCCAGAATTGTTCTCAAAGCAAATCAAAATCCTCCAAAATCAACCGATTTCAGAGGATTTTTGGAGCTGCTGGGCGGATTCGAACCGCCGACCTCATCCTTACCAATGGGATTAGGTCGCTTTTTTATTGCCTAAAAGTGTTGAAAAGCGTACAATTCCATGAGAATCCCATCCAATGCCGTAAGGTTACTTGAGACTGGATAAGCATTGTTTCGTAGCGTTAGTAGTCAAATAGTAGTCAGCCCCGTCCGCCGCAATTTTCCGCAGAATGTTTTTCCAACCTTGCTTCAAGTTCAGCCGAAGGCAATCGTACCGAACCGCCATTCTGCTGTTTCAGCCTCTGAAGACATTCCACATACTCCGCTTCGCTGACCAACTCTCTTTCTAACAGTCGATCCATGATCCCGATTGTCCCTATCACGCACACTCCTTCTTCTCGGCTTGCCCTTCGTAATGCTCCATCGCCTGTCAGCAATGTAATGTTCCGATTCTTTGCAATCGAAAGGGCTATCCTATCGTAAATAGAAAGTTTTATATACTTCTCACCATAAGATTGAGCCAGTTCAAACTCCTCGATAGAGATTTCAACCGGTTTTAAGCCGTGCGATATCAGTTCCTGCCCAAGTTCCGGCGGGGAAAGCAGTTCATCGGCTATGGCATCTTCGCTCATAATGTATGTATAGGGCAGCCTAAATGGCAGCTCTATTTCTTGAATGACTGAGAAATCAATCCAGATATTTGTATCGCTACTGACGTACTCCATAGATCATACCTCATTCAAGCGACACATACTGATCACTTCATCAAAAGATTGTTGTAAAAGCTCTGCACCACGCTGAACGCTGATCTCCTGTTCATTCACTGCTCTGTAGACAAGCTGTTCAAATAGCAGGGGATGTTCTGCTGCAATGCGGCTTGGCTCCGCAGTCCTCCATCCCTTTTGGGATGCCCTGATATAAAAGTTACGCGCTACGGAGGCTGAAATGATCTTGACGATTTCGCTTCGCTTTACCAAAAGCATCATAGAGATACCATATTCTTTTGCAACCAGGGTCATATCCCGAGTAATCGAAGAACGCTTGATACCCAACTCACGAAGCGCATCAAACTTGGGAAACAGGAACGATCCGCTGATTGCAGTTGCTTTGTCTTCAATCTCTTTCTCAGGCATATTTTCAGGCCAAATAAACATCAAATGAGCCAATTCATGTGCAATAGTAGATCGAATCCGTTCTGGACTCATGCGGGGATTGATTACAATGTACGGCCGGTCATTAACAAAACCATTCATCCCAGAAAAGCTTCTGTTGTCAATATCGCATTCATAAATAAGAATACCCTTGTTTTCCAGCTTCCCAATCAACTCCTCGATTGGACCGTCCTTTGAAAAGCCCAAATGCTCCCGAAGCAGAGCGGCATTCCCTTCATCGTCAGCAGAAAGCTCTAACACATGGCAGGACGGAGCGTCCGGCAACACCTCTCCGCCCAGGATATCCACAGCGGTCATAAACCGGCCGAAGTATTCCTCTACGCTCTCACGCACAAATTCTTGCTGAGATTGGGACAAGGTTGAATTTTTCCGAAACTCACCATGGCTGAATTTTATAGTTTCGCTCCTCATTACAAGGAAGTCAGAAACTCGGACCTCCAGTGCCTCAGCCAAACTTTTCAAGGTATCCATATCCGGTTTTCTCTTGCCGCTCTCATAGTTCGTAATCGCCATTGGGGAGACATTCGCTTTGTCAGCAAGAGCTTTTTTCGTAAGCCCCTTCTTGAGGCGATAGTATTTTAGATTCTTGCTAAACATTCCTCACACCTCCCTGTTTATATTTTACTCATTTTTCTCAAAAAGTAAACACTCAAATGAAAAATTCTATTTCTTCATGTCGTATCTCCAGATCTCCCCACTTATAATTGTACCACAATTTCCCTATGTTGTCAAACAAATGTTTCGCTCCAAAATAGTGCAAGCAATCCTAGTTACTCAATAAATCGCTGGATAATGCCATCCACATCCGCCACGTTATAGGACACATCATTGCACCATTCACCATACTCACCGAGACCATTGACCGCCTCAACCCACTCAGTCAAAGCCTTGCGCTTCTCTTTATCCCGACGGGTCTCCTGCCCCTTCGTCTCCAGCACAAGAATCTTTCCGTTATCCAGCCGGAGGAGGAAATCCGGAAGATACTTTCGGACAACACCATCAAAGACATAGGTAATCTCAAATCCGAGGTGATCGTTTTTGGCCCAAGCGACAACGTGAGGATTCTTTTCAATGACATAGCTTTCTGTGGATTCCCACGCACTGTCAAAAACACAGTGGCTGATATGGGAGCGTTGGGTAATAAAGCAGGGTTTGCTAGTAAACCAAGTGGGCATATCTCTAGTAGAGCGAATTTTCTTGTTGGAATCAAATATCGGCACAATTTTTTCGGTCTGCTCCAATTTGATATAGGACCACAGGTGCTGCACGATTTTATTCATGCTCATCATATAGATGATTCGCTGCCGGACTGGATCGGTATTGAATAGTGGCGGATTGACAATAATCGACCCGGATTTTAGATATTCCTCCACCAAACGGATGACCTGTCCTAACAGGGCAAATTTTGTCCCCTCACTTTGCCAGGATGCTTTCATCAGATCGTAGACCTGACCGGATACCTCAAAGACGATGCGCTGCATCCGAAGCTCCGCATCCAGCTTTTGCAGATCAATCTCCGTACATTTCGTGAGGTCCGTTTTTCCATCGACAACAGGAGCGAGATCGGCACGCAATCTGGTATCCGCCGCATTTAGCTCCAGTGTGTCTATCTGTTGAAGGTCAACGGAGAGCTTTGGCTTAAACACACGGTCCAGCCGGATGACATCGGGCCAGCTAATCTCGTATTCCGCCCGCTCCTTGACCACTTCAACCTGAGTTTTAGGCGGTGTAACAGGTGGCGTTCCCTGTTCATCGGACTCGTGAGGCAGGAACGAGAAGGGGATACCAAAGATATTCACATATTCCGGCGTAAACATATCGCTGCCCTCGGCGAGATCATAGCTTGTCCGCCGCAGACCACGCCCAACGACCTGCTCACAGAGCAACTGGCTGGAAAAAGCCCGCAGTCCAAGGATATGCGTCACCGTTTTGGCGTCCCAGCCCTCGGAAAGCATACCAACGGAAATCACATTTCGGATCTGCTCTCCACGTTTCCCTCTCTGCCCAACAGTATCTACCGTCTCTCGCAGGATAGCAACGGCGTCTTTTTTGCTGAGTTTCCGTTCGCTTTCATCATCACTGGGACTTGCTGCTTGGGGAACTACACTTTCCGCCTCATCCATGGTTTTGGAGTCGATATGCACTGTCAGCTCCGGCACACATAGCTCCGGCACTGGAATCCTCCCATGGTCGAAAGCATATTTAATACGGGCGGCAGTCTCCGTGCGATTGGCCACTGTAATCATCACCGGCGGCACAACGGCTCCGGCATCCTGCCACGCTTGGTACAGGACCTGCCAGTCCTTGCCCAGCAGATAATACGCCTGTGTCAGCAAATCCGGCAGCGGCTCTTCCGGCTGAGCGGCCCGGTTGATGTCATCTTTCACGGTGTCGTCCGCATAAATGTGGTACAGTTTGGAACGAAAACTTTCCGCATCCGGCACACCGTCATCCCGCACCACAATACGGGGCGTCTTCACTAGCCCAGACTCAATGCCGTCGTTTAGACCAAAATCGCTCACAATCCAGCCAAACAGAGCTTCCTCGTCGTTCTTCTTGCCAGAGGGGGCAAAAGGCGTGGCAGAGAAATCATAGCAAGTCAGGATATGCCGGGTCTTATGGATGCGATCCAGGCCGCTGATCCAGATGGTGGCCTGTTGCTCCGCCTCCTTCTGCTCCCTGGTCAGCTTTCCCTTGTTCTCCGGATTTTTGCGCCAGGCATGGTGGGCCTCGTCGTTGATGACAAGGATATTCTGCGTGTTTGCCAGCTCGCCCAGCACCTCACGGGTATAGGCTTCATCGCTTTTGACACCGCGCTTGTCAACACTGCGGCGCTTTTGCACAGCTTCCTCGCTGTCCCAGGCCAATGCCTGCCAGTTAGTAATCAATACCTTGCCCTGGCGCAGCTTGTCCATCAGGCCAACCGGCACCACACCAAACTGCGTGTAATAATTGTCCTCGCCTCCGGTTTGCAGCACCTGGAGGCGGCTTTTGACTGTCAGGCCGGGGGCGACGATGAACACATACTTGGAAAACCGCTTATCCTGGGGATAAGTGGCTTTATTACTGTCAACGCCAATTTGAAATTGTAAGAAAACGCCGAAGAAATTTTGTAGTTTTTCGGCGGCAAGGGGGGGCAACA
>VSNB01000124.1 GCA_009774055.1 Clostridiales bacterium | reverse complement strand
GCTGGACGAAATGACCATGCTGATGCTGCCCCAGCGGACCGACGCGGCCCCCCTGGGCGGCGTAGCCGCCGCGCTGCGCGTGTGGGCCCTGTGGGGCCTTACGGGATGGCACCGGGGTATGGCGGAGACGTTCCGCATCGCCGCCATGGGAGAGCCTGCCCGGGTGGTGGACTGCTCCGCCCAGGGCATTGCCCGGGGCGTGGGCAGCGGGGCCGGCTTTTATACCCGGGCGGTTATGGAGGACACTGCCTCCCAGTGGCAGAGGCTGCTGCTGCCGGTGCTGGCGGCGGCGTCGGCGGTGTTCGCCGGGCTGTCCTCCTGGGGGCAGGAGCGGCCTCAGGACTTTTTGTGGTGCTGGTCGGTGGTGCTGTGCGCCTCCTCGTCCCTGGTGTTTCCCATGGCCTTTTCCGTGCCCTACGGCAGGGTGGCATACCATTTATCCCGCAGCGGCGCCGCCGTGGCGGGGATGTACGGCGCCTCCGCCTTCGCCGGGGACCGCCGCCTGACGGTGACGGATACGGACCTCTTTCCCCCCGGCGCGGCTTCCCTGGCGGGAATCAAGCTCTACGGCGAGGAGCAGAACCATGCCATTTCCTACGCCGCCACCCTGGCCATCCAGGGGGGCGGCCTGCTGGGCCGGCTCTTCCAGGACGCCAGCCGGCACAACCGGGTGGCCCTGCAGAGCCTGGAGCATTTCCACGTTCACGAGGACGGCGGCCTGGGGGGCATGATCCGCGGGGAGACGGTGCTGGTGGGCACGCCCGGCTTCATGCGAAGGCAGGCGGTACATATGCCGCCCGGCTTCAATTCCAGGACGGCAGTATGCCTGGCGGTGGACGGGGAGCTGACGGCGGTGTTCAACGTCAAGTACGCCGCCGCCGAGCCGGTGGAGTACGCCCTGCGCATCCTGCGGCGCAACGGCTTCAAGCTGGTGCCCGTCATGCGGGACGGCAGTATTGTCCCCAAGTTCCTCAAGGCCCGGTTTGGCTGGGACGGCGGCGGCGAGCCGCCGGATATCGGCGAACGGCTGGCCCTCTCCGACCCGGAGCGGGAGGCGGAGGGGCCCGAGGGCCTGCTCTACCGGGACGGCCTGCTGCCCTACGCCTTCCTGGCGGTGGACAGCCGGCGGCTGTGCCAGACGGTCCTGGTGGGGAATCTGCTGTCCATTTTCAGCAGTATCGCCGGAGCCTTGCTGGGATTTTACCTGACCTTTACCGGCAGCTACACGGTGCTGACGCCGGTGCTGCTGATGACCTTCCTGCTGCTGTGGACCGCGCCCATGCTGCCTCTGGTGTGGACGGTGGACAAGGCGTAGGAACCAGGAGAAAAATGATTTACCAATTACTGACAGAAGAAAATTTTCATAGCCATTCCCTGGACGGCTTTATCCGCCGCCAGGAGGTGGCGGAGTGCTGGCGCAAGCGCGGCGGCCAGTGGAAGCTGCTGCCCATCGCCTACGTGGAGGACTGGAGCCTGGAGGACCGCCGCCGCCGGGCGGAGAGCATTCTGCAGTGCGTGAAGGACGGCGGCCTTGTCTACGGCGCGTGGGAGGGGGAGCGGCTGATCGGCTTCGCCCAGCTGTCGGGCCCCCGGTTTGGGAGCCGGAACCAGTATATCGACCTGGCGCGCTTCCACGTCTCCGAACCCTTCCGGCGGCAGGGAATCGGGAAGGAGCTCTTCCGCCTGGCCTGCCAGGGGGCCCGGGAGCTGGGCGCGGAGAAGCTGTATATCTCCGCCCACTCCGCCAAGGAGCCCATGGCCGCCTACTACGCCTATGGCTGCGTGGAGGCGGAGGAGATCTACTGGCCCCTGGCCAAGAAAGAACCCTGTGACGTCCAGATGGAGTACCGATTATAAACAAGACCGGCCCCAGGGGGACCCGCCGCGTGCCGCGGCAGGGTCCCCCTGCTGTATTTATCAAAAAAGCTGTCTCCTTTTTGTTGAATCTGTCTAAAATCTGCCGCAAGAGAAAATTCCAGTTGTGCTAAAACAGAAAAAGTACTATAATTAATCCGTTAGGCTAGTTCCCGCTCTGCGGGGCACGATAAACGGAAGGAGACTAAACTCTATGGACATTCGCAACATCTGCCTGCTGGGCCACGGCGGCAGCGGAAAGACCTCCCTGGTGGAGAGCATGCTGTATCTCACCGGCGTTACCGACCGCCTGGGCAAGCCTGCGGACGGCAACACCGTTTGCGATTACGACCCCGAGGAGATCAAGCGTCAGATTTCCATTTCCCTGGCCATGACGCCGGTGATCTATAACGGCGTGAAGATCAACGTCCTGGATACCCCGGGCAACTTTGACTTCGCCGGCGAGATGCAGTCCGGCGTTCGGGCCGCCGAAGTCGGGGTGCTGGTGTGCGCCTCCAAGGACGGGCTCAGCGTGGGCGCGGAGCGGTGCTGGAAGTACCTCAAGAGCCAGAACAAGCCCTGCATCGTGTACATTTCCAAGGAGGACGAGGAGAACGCCAACTTCTCCACTACCCTTGAGGCCCTGCGGGAGAAGCTGTCGAAGTCCATTGCCCCTGTGGTAGCCCCCATCTGGGACGACAATAAGCGCACCATCGGCATCATCGACGTGCTCAACAAGAAGGCCTACCAGATGCCCGAGAACAAGAAGGGCGCCAAGCGGGTGGAGATCCCCATTCCCGACAGCAAGATGAAGGTGGTTGACGAGCTCTACGGCCAGCTGATGGAGGCCGTGGCCGAGACCACCGAGGAGAACATGGAAAAGTTCTTCGCCGGCGAGCCCTTCACCAAGGAAGAGATCATGACCGGCCTGAAGGTGGGCATGCACGAGGGCACCCTGGCCCCCGTGGTCTGCGGCTCTGCCGTGACGGGCCTGGGCACCGAGATGCTGCTGAGTACCATCGTGGACCTGGTCCCCGGCCCCCAGGAGATGCCCGCTGAGAAGGCCACCGACGAGTCCGGCGAGAACGCCGTGGAGGTCAAGCGGGACCCCAACGGCGCCACTGCCGCCATCGTCTTCAAGACAATCTCCGACCAGTACGGCAAGTACTCCCTGGTGAAGGTGGTTTCCGGTAAGGTCACCGGCGATATGTCCCTCTACAACCCCACTACCGGCAAGACCGAGAAGCTGGGCCGCCTGTATACCATCAAGGGCAAGAAGAACGAGGAAGTCAAGGAGATCGCCTGCGGCGACATCGGCGCCATCGCCAAGATGGACCGTCTCAAGACCGGCGAGACGCTGTGCGATCCCAAGAACGTGGTGAAGCTGGCTCCCGTGCAGTTCGCCGAGCCCTGCTACTCCCGGGCCATCGCTCCCAAGACCCGGGGCCAGGACGAGAAGGTGGGCAGCGGCCTCATCCGTCTCAATGAGGAGGACCCCACCTTCAGCGTGGTCAACAACGCCGAGACCCATCAGGTGGTGGTCTCCGGCGCGGGCGACATCCAGATCGACGTGCTGGTGAGCAAGCTGAAGAGCCGCTTCGGCGTGGACGCCGAGCTGGACACCCCCCGGGTGGCCTATCGTGAGAAGATCCGCAAGCAGGTCCGCAAGCAGGGTCGCCACAAGAAGCAGACCGGCGGCAGCGGCCAGTTCGGTGACGTCCATATTGTTTTCGAGCCCCAGGACGAGCAGGAGGATATGATCTTTGCCGAGGAGGTCTTCGGCGGTAGCGTACCAAAGAACTTCTTCCCTGCCGTTGAGAAGGGCCTCCGGGAGGCCTGCGCTCACGGCGTGCTGGCGGGCTATCCCATGGTGTTTTTGAAGGCCACCCTGGTGGACGGCTCCTACCACCCGGTGGATTCCTCCGAAATTGCCTTCAAGACCGCCGCCCAGCTGGCCTATAAGGCCGCTCTGCCTGAGGCGTCCCCCGTTCTGCTGGAGCCCATCGGCGAGCTGAAGGTTACCATCCCCGACAGCTACATGGGCGACATCCTGGGCGACCTGAACAAGCGCCGGGGCCGCGTCATGGGTATGAACCCCACCGGCGACGGCGACCAGGTGGTGGAGGCCGAGGTTCCCATGGCGGAGATGATGACCTACGCCATTGACCTGCGCTCCATGACCCAGTCCCGCGGCAGCTTCACCTTCCACTTTGTCCGCTACGAGGACTGCCCGGCGGCCGCCCAGGAGAAGGCCATCGCCGAGGCCAAGGCCATGGCGGAGGAGTAATTTCCGGTTAAATACCCATACTTCTGATAAAAACCTCCCTGTGGAGCAAATCCGCAGGGAGGTTTTCTATGCTCACAGCTTTTTTTCGTAAATAAAGCTCTCAAACACGACATCCATATGATATTTTTGGAAGGATGCTTCCTTCACCGCGGTAAACCCGCACTTCTCCAGCAGGGCGCAGGAACCGCGGTTTTCCTTTGCGGCCTCCGCCGTGATGGCGGTCCCGCCCTGGTCCCGGATCCAGTCCAGCAGCAGCTCCACCACTTCCCTGCCGAACCCCTGCCGCCAGCAGCTCTTGTGGATGCAGTAGCCGATGTCGTATGCCTTCCCGGCCTCGTCCGGGAAAGCACAGCAGGTGCCGATCCGCTCCCCACCGACCTTCCGCTCCACAACGAGATAGTACCCGTTCCCGCTGTCCTGGAGGCCGTCCAGGGCCCGCTGGAACACCTCGTCCACATACTCCCGGGAGGGATCGCTGAGATACTGTCCGTTCTCCGGGTCGAACCACATGCCGGTGCAAAAATCCAGATCCTCCGGGGTATAGCTCCGGATCACGATCCGCCCTCCCTCAAGGGGCCGGTCCAGCGTCATGCCTCCACCTCCAGCATCTCCCGGAGCAGGGCGGTGAGCTGCTCCTTTCCGTCCCCCCGCTCGGCGGAGAAGGGGACCAGCGCGTCCCCCTCCCGCAGACCCAGGGTTTCTCGGATGCGGGCCAGATTGGGCTCGATCTCCGACTTTTTCAGCTTATCCAGCTTGTTTGCCGCGACGATTACCGGGCACTCCGCGTCATAGAACCAGTTGGCCATGGTCACATCGTCCGCCGTAGGCTTGTGCCGGGCGTCCACGATCATGACCCCCAGGGTAATCAGCCCCGAGGCGAAGTAGCTCTCCATAAGCCGCCCCCACCGGTCCCGTTCCGCC
Organism: Clostridiales bacterium; assembly: GCA_009774055.1. Classification (GTDB taxonomy): domain Bacteria; phylum Bacillota; class Clostridia; order Oscillospirales; family Oscillospiraceae; genus Pelethomonas. The sequence continues at coordinate 4,130 of VSNB01000124.1, read as the reverse complement.
TTGGACACCTTGGCGTAGCCGTACCCAGGCAGATCCACCAGATAGGCTCCGCCGTCCAGCAGGAAGTAGTTGATCTGGCTGGTTTTTCCTGGCGAAGCTCCCACCCGGGCGAAATTCTTCCGGTTCACCAGCCGGTTGATGACCGAGCTCTTCCCCACGTTGGACCGCCCCGCAAAAGCCATCTGCGGCAGGCCGTCCCGGAGGAAATCTTCCTTTTTCACGGCGGAGCGGATAAACTCCACCTTGTTAAAATTCAGCGGCATACCCCGCCTCCTCTCTCCATTACTGGCGCATGGGCGTGTCCTGCACCGCCTGCTCCATAGGCACAAAGGCGGTGATAATAGGCTCCTGGACCGGCTCGGGCCGCTCCCCGGCAATCTCCGCCGGATACAGCGCCTCGCTCAATACGGTATCCACAGTTTCCGCAGACACGAACCGCAGGGCGCTCCGCACCACCGGGTCGATCTCCGCCAGGTCCCGCAGGTTCTCCTTGGGAATGAGCACCGTCCGGATGCCGTTCCGCTTGGCGGCCATGGTTTTCTCCTTCAGTCCGCCGATAGCCAGCACCCGGCCCCGCAGGGTCACCTCGCCGGTCATGGCGACGTTGGAACGTACTCTCCGCCCCGTCAGCGCCGATACAACGGCAGTGGTGATGGCCACGCCGGCGGAGGGCCCGTCCTTGGGCACCGCCCCCTCGGGGAAGTGGATGTGGATATCCTTGTTTTTGTAAAACTCCGGATCAATGCCCAGCTGCCCTGCCCGGCTGCGGATGCAGCTGACGGCGGCGTGGGCGGACTCCTTCATCACGTCCCCCAGGTTGCCGGTGAGCTCCAGCTTCCCGGTACCCTCCATCACGTTGACCTCCACCTCCAGCAGCTCGCCGCCGGACTCCGTCCAGGCCAGCCCATTGACCACGCCCACCGGGTCCGGATCCAGCGCCGGCGGCTGGTACCGCCGTACGCCCAGAAAGTCCTCCAGATCCTCCGGCGTCACAGAGCACCGCTTCACCTCGCCGGTGACCAGGCGCATGGCCGTCTTCCGGCACAGCTTGCCCATCTGACGCTCCAGGGAGCGGACCCCGGATTCCCGGGTGTACCCGGTGATAACGGCCCGGATGGCCTCGTCGCTGATCCGCAGGGCTGCTTTTTTCAGCCCGTGCTCCTTCATCTGTTTGGGCAGCAGGTAACGCTTTGCAATCTCCAGCTTCTCCTCATCGGTGTAGCTGGTCAGCTCGATGACCTCCATCCGGTCCAGCAGGGGGCGGGGGATGGTGGAGGTGGTGTTGGCGGTGGTGATGAACAGCACCCGGCTCAGGTCCAGGGGAATCTCCAGGAAGTGGTCCCGGAAGGCGTAGTTCTGCTCGCCGTCCAGCACCTCCAGCAGGGCCGCCGAGGGGTCCCCACGGTAGTCACTGCCCATCTTGTCGATCTCGTCCAGCAGCAGCAGGGGATTCATGCTGCCGCTCTGGCTGATGGCGTTGACGATCCGGCCCGGCATGGCCCCTATGTAGGTCCTGCGGTGGCCGCGGATGTCCGCCTCGTCCCGGACGCCGCCCAGGCTCAGCCGCGCCAGTTTCCGGTTCAGGGCCGTGGCCACGGAAATAGCCACGGAGGTTTTGCCCACCCCCGGCGGGCCCACTAAGCAGACGATCTGTCCCTTGGCGTCCGGGTTGATCTGCCGCACGGCGATGAACTCCAGAATGCGCTCCTTCACCTTTTCCAGGCCGAAGTGGTCCCGGTCCAGAATCTTCCTGGCGGCGGGCACGCTGGCCCGCTCCCGGGTTTCCTTCCCCCAGGGCATTTCCAGGCACACGTCCAGATAGTTGCGGATCACTGAGGCCTCGGCGCTGGAGTAAGGCTGCTTGGCCAGCCGGTCCACCTCCTTGAGGAGCTTCTCCCGCACCTCATCCGTCAGCTTCGTATGCTCGATCTTCAGCCGGTACTCTGTCAGCTCGCTGTCCTCGTCCTCGCCCAGCTCCTGCTGCAAAAGCCGGATCTGTTCCCGGATAATGTGATCCCGCTGGACCTCGCCCATTTCCCGGCGGATCTGGCCCTCCAGCTCGTGCTCAAAGGAGAGGACCTCCACCTCGCGGGCCAGCAGCTCGTTAACCTTCCGCAGCCGCTGTACAGGCCGCAGCTCCTCCAGCACCGCCTGCTTGTCCTGGTGGCGGAGCATGATGTTCTGGGCGATGAAATCCGCCAGATGGCCGGGATCTCGGTCGTTCATGACGGCAGCGGACATTTCGCTCCCCAGCCTGGGAGCCAGGGCGGCGTACTCCGCAAAGTGGCTGCAGGTCTGCCGCAGCAGGGCTTCCAGCTGGAACTCGGAGATCCGGGCCCGGCCCTCTGCCAGGGGCTCAACGTTGCCCTGGAGATAGGGCTCCGTCTGCCACAGCCGCCGCAGCTTCGCCCGGCCCTTGCCCTCCATAATGACCCGCACGCCGGCGTCGCCGATGCGGAGGATCTGCCGGATCACCGACATGGTGCCCACGGAGTACAGGTCCTGCTCGCCGGGCTGGTCGGTGGAGGTTTCCCGCTGGGCCGCCAGAAAGATGTACTGGTCCCGCTCCATGGCCCGCTCCAGGGCACGGATGGAGATCTCCCGCTCCACGTCGAAGCTGAGCATGCAGCCCGGAAAAATGGCCAGCCCCCGCAGGGCCAGCACCGGCATATTCATGGTTTCATTGCGTTCCATTTGCGCTCCTTTCCCCGGCGCAGGCCGGGAAGGGAAGAAGGGGGGCAGTCCTCCGCCCCCCTCAGATTTGTGTTCTGTTTTCGCTTGAACGGTCCCGCGTCAGGACGCCGGATTGGATACCGCGCTCTCCCCTTCGCCGCTGTGGACCAGAGTGGGGCCGCACTCCCCCTTGGCGCAGGCTTCGGTGATGACCACCCGCTGGACCGAGGGATCGGAGGGGATGTCGTACATAATGTCCGTCAGGATGCCCTCCATCACCGCCCGCAGGCCCCGGGCACCGATGTTGCGCTCAATGGCCTTGTCAGCCACGGCCTCCAGGGCTCCGTCGGCGAAGGTCAGCTCCACCTCGTCATAGGACAGAAGCTTCTCGTACTGCTTCACCAGAGCGTTCTTGGGCTCGGTCAGGATGCGCGCCAGATCTTCCCGCTTCAGGGAGTCCAGGGGCGCGATGATCGGCAGACGGCCCACCAGCTCCGGGATGATGCCGAACTTCAGCAGGTCGTGGGGCTGTACCTCCTTGAGAATAAGGCCCACGTCCCGGTCCTTCTTGCTCTGAATGGGGGCGTCGAAGCCCAGGCCCCGCTTGTCGGTGCGCCGCTCAATGATCTTCTCCAGACCGTCGAAGGCGCCGCCGCAGATGAAGAGGATGTTCCTGGTGTTGATCTGGATGAAGTCCTGGTGGGGGTGCTTGCGGCCTCCCTGGGGCGGGACATTGGCCACGGTGCCCTCCAGGATCTTCAGCAGCGCCTGCTGCACGCCCTCGCCGGACACGTCCCGGGTGATAGAGGTGTTCTCGCTCTTCCGGGCAATCTTGTCGATCTCATCCACATAGATGATGCCCCGCTCCGCCAACTCCACGTCGTAATCCGCCGCCTGCAGAAGCCGCAGCAGGATGTTCTCCACGTCATCGCCCACGTAGCCCGCCTCGGTGAGGGTGGTGGCATCGGCGATGGCGAAGGGCACCTGCAGAATCCGGGCCAGGGTCTGGGCGATATGGGTCTTGCCGCTGCCGGTGGGCCCGATCATCAGGATGTTGCTCTTCTGCAGCTCCACTTCCTCGCCGCCGTCGTCCATGGCGGCGAACTGGATGCGCTTATAGTGGTTGTATACCGCCACAGAGAGGGCGATTTTTGCGCTGTCCTGGCCGATGACGTACTGGTCCAGGACCTTTCGAATCTCCTTGGGGGTGGGCAGGTGCTCGGGCAGCTCCACCGGCGGCTCGCCGGCGTTATCTCCCAGTTCCTCCTCCAGCAGGCTCATGCACAGCTGGACGCACTGGTCGCAGATCCGGGCCCCGGGCCCCTGCAGCATCCGCCGCACCTCGTTTTCCCGCTTGCCGCAGAAGGAACAGCGAAGGGGCTTTTTGGGTTCGTCGCTCATGGACATGTTTTTTCTCCCGTCGTTTTATCTGGAATAGATGACCTTGTCAATGAGGC
>VSNB01000123.1 GCA_009774055.1 Clostridiales bacterium | reverse complement strand
GGCCTGTACTGGGAGAAGGCCGCCTACGAGGAGGCCGAGCACGCCGCCAAGTTCGCCGAGCTGCTGGGCGAGGTGGTGACCGACAGCACCAAGAAGAACCTGGAGATGCGGGTCGAGGCCGAGAACGGCGCCACCGCCGGCAAGATGGCCATTGCCAAGAAGGCCAAGGAGCTGGGCCTGGACGCTATCCACGACACCGTCCACGAGATGGCCCGGGACGAGGCCCGCCACGGCAAGGCGTTCAAGGGCCTGCTGGAGCGGTACTTCAAGTAAGGACCGGCGGGGTATCGTACGATGAAGATCCGTATTGACAAGGACATTGTGGAGATCATCCCCGAGCACGCCTCCGAGGCTGCGGAGCTGGAGGCCCTCTGGATCAAGATGGGCAACTGCACCGGCGGCACCAAGCGGCTGGAGCCCATGGGGACCTATATGAAGGCGGAGGACAAATCGGCTAAGTTCCACATCGAGGGACTGACCGCCGAGGAGGTCAAGGCCCAGCCCACCGTGCTGGCCCCCTATGACACCGACGTCTACTGCTATCTCTGCAACCGCACCGAGCATATCAAGGCCGGAGAGCCCATCCCCGTCTGCTGCGGCAGGCTGATGGAGATTCTGGACTGAGCCAAAGAACGAGAGGGGAAACGGGGAAACCTGTTTCCCCCTTCTTTTTTACATTTCGGGTGTCACATCTGCCTGCTTCGACCGGTACTTTCCTTGTCCCTGGTCACTTCGGCTTATTCCGTTTTCTGTAAAACCTGTACATTTCGGAAAAGGTATAGCCTATTGACTGAAATGACGCGGGGCGGGATTGCTCCCGGCCCGTTTTACCATTCTCACTCAGGGATATAGATATAGCCGTATGTATATTCTGTGGTATGTCCGTTTTCGGTGTTTTTTATCGACAAAAGATTTCCATCTTTCTTTGAAAATATGGACAGGGACAAGACCGCCGAGAGCGTGGAGCTTGCCAAGGTCAGCTAACCCGTATCAAAAAGTAAAAACGCTTTTTGAAATACACTCAACAAAAATTTGAAAAGGAGATAATGATTATGAGCATGACCAGGGAATATGAACGCATGAGGGGCGGCACGTTGATGTGCCACCCCTCTATTATTTAATATAGCCTATTGACAGAAACATCGTGGGACGGGATTGCTCTCGCTCCGTAGTATGTACCAACTTATATTTGTAATCTGTATCCTATGGGGTTCTGTGTTCAGATTTTTGCGATGCTTGTCATGCTGTGTAGAATGCGCCCTCAAATTCTGAAGACATGGAGACTTCACCGTTTTCATAGGTATAAGGCATGAGCGCCTGAGAGCCGTCCTGGAAGTCAAGGACGAAGTAAGCGTTGGAGATGTAATAGGTACCCGTGTTGCTCAGCGTAGTGTCGATCAGGGAGTTTTTTGATTGGATATAGACTGTGTCGCCATCAAAGGTCAGCTCATGGGAGGTGGTGTATACAATTTCATTGGCAAATCCAGGGACGGACCAGCTAAAGGTACCTTGAATTTGTTCTTTAATCTCAGAGGCCAGGATGTCATCTACCGGTGCCATGCGCTCCTGACGCTCTGCCTCCTCTGCGGCCTCTCGCTCAACCCTCGCGTCTGCGGCAGCCTTGGTGTCCACCAGGTATGTGAACTCCTCGCCCTCAATAGTAAAGATGGTCACTGTCTGTTTTTCAAAATCTTTCTCCAACGTGTCGGGTACCTCGATGCAGAACCGAACATAGCGGGAGGTATCGCTGCTCAGCGGCTCAAAGGAGGTAGCGCTGTAAGTCCAGTCGGATTCATTGGAGGAATAGCCCTTTCCGCCGTCCTTAAAGACATAGCCGTTATCATAATCAACCTTGACCTCAAAATCAAAGGTCTCGGTCTCTTTAGAATCCCCGATGTACTCCACCACTCCGGAGTAGTACATCATAACCTTGCCCTCATCGGCTACATAGGGGTTATTGCTCTCATCAACGCCCTTTCCGTTGGGACGCAGGTAGTTTTCGTCCGGCCAGTTGCCCACGGCTGCGGCAAAACCGTCAAAGGTAGGGGTAAAGACGAACATACCCGAGGGAGAGGTCACAGAATCGCCAAAATTGTAAATAATGGGTTCAGGCTCCTGCTGGACATCGTCCTGCTGGATATCGTCCTGCTGAATGTCTTGTGTTCCTTGTGTGTCGGGTGTGGTATTGTTATTGTTGGGGTTGTCTCCCCCGCCACCACAGGCCACCAGAGAGAGGGCCAGCGCCGCCGCAAGCATGAGTACCAAAAGTTTCTTCATTCTTAGTTGCCTCCTGTAATATAAAGTGATAGTTTTAACGACAGTTAATTGTATTATGTTTTGCACCTCTTTGCCAAGCTATAGTTCATTACAGATTGAGAGGTGCGGCAATGTGAAAAGTGAACCCTTGAAAATCAAGAGGCGCGGCGAGGACGGGAACAAGATCATTACCGTTCGGATCAGAAAAGATACCCTTGACGCGCTGGACAAAATCGCGGCGGAAACAAACTGTTCACGCAACGAGCTGATCAACATCATTCTTAGTCATGGAGTGCAAAATCTGGAAATTGAATAGCCAGACAGGGGACAAAACAAAATACAATACTATCATTATTAACAATAGCACACATGACACTGGAATACAATTAACTGGCTGCATAGTATTCCAACAAAAGGCACGAGGGAGCATTTTTGCGTCCTTGTGTCTTTGTTTTGCCGTTCTCACCGTTTTCGTCCGTTTCCACCGTGATTTTGTATCGGTCGGGAAATCCGCCGAGAAAACCAACATTGAAAAATCAAAATGAAATTTTCCTAAAACCATCCCCCGGTGGGTTACTGGCCGCTGCTCCGTTGCGGTATGGGGCAGTCCCGCTCCCGTTCGAAATTGAAAGTGCAGATACAATTTTGCCAGCCGCCGAGCCGGGAAAAGAAAAAGGGAGGCGTGAAAGCAACATCTCCCAAGAAGCTGCAACGTCTTTGACCGTGGCGGCAATGTGATTTATCCTGTTTGGGGCAAATTCGTTTATCCACCCGGCCCTTGGGCCGGATGCCCCTACTCCATGGTGATATAGTGTAAAATATTCCGAAAATCCTTGTGTTAGGCAGGGAAAGGATAGTCCGGAGGACAAAAATAAGACCCCGCGTCGTCAGACGCAAGGTCTTATTTTTCTATGGCGTAGGCTAAGTGTTATTGCCCCTCACAGGATAAATCACATTGCCCTACGACAAATCGCTCACTTCTTCCGCGGATTCTTAATCGCCGCCTGCGCCGCCGCCAGCCGGGCGATAGGCACCCGGAAGGGGGAGCAGGACACATAGGTCAGGCCCACGTCATGGCAGAACTCCACAGTAGAGGGGTCGCCGCCCTGCTCGCCGCAGATGCCCAGCTTGATCTCCGGGCGGGTCTGACGGCCCAGCTCGCAGGCCATCTTCACCAGCCGGCCCACGCCCACCTGGTCCAGGCGGGAGAACGGATCGGACTCATAGATCTTCCGGTCATAGTAGCTGGCCAGGAACTTGCCCGCATCGTCACGGCTGAAGCCGAAAGTCATCTGGGTCAGGTCGTTGGTGCCGAAGGAGAAGAACTCAGCCTCCTTGGCGATGTCGTCGGCAGTGAGGGCCGCACGGGGAATCTCAATCATGGTGCCCACCTTGTAGGTCATGTCGCTGCCGGCTTCCTTGATGAGCTTCTGGGCCACCTTGTCGATGGTCTTCTTCACGTAGGCCAGCTCGCGGGCCTCGCCCACCAGGGGGACCATAATCTCCGGGCAGATCTTCCACGCCGGTCGGCGGGAACGGACGGCCAGGGCGGCCTTGATGATGGCGGCGGTCTGCATCTTGGCGATCTCGGGATAGGTGATGTCCAGGCGGCAGCCGCGGTGGCCCATCATGGGGTTGAACTCGTGGAGGCTGTCGATGGTGTTGCGCAGCTGTTCCTCGGTGATCTTCATCTCCTTGGCCAGGGCCTTGATGTCGGCATCCTCGGTGGGCAGGAACTCATGGAGGGGCGGATCGAGGAGGCGGATGGTGACGGGCCTGCCCATCATGGCCTCGTAAATCTCCTCAAAGTCCTTCTGCTGCATGGGCTCCAGCTTGGCCAGGGCCTTTTCCCGCTGCTCCACGGTGTCGGAGACGATCATCTCCCGGATGGCGGCAATGCGCTCGGGATCAAAGAACATATGCTCGGTGCGGCACAGGCCCACGCCCTCGGCGCCGAAGTTCTTGGCCTGGCGGGCGTCCTTGGGGGTGTCGGCGTTGGTGCGGACCTGGAGGTCGCGGAACTTGTCGGCCCAGTTCATGATGCGCTCAAACTCGCCGGAGATCTTGGCCTCGGCGGTGTGGAGGCGCTCGCCGTAGATGTTGCCGGTGGAGCCGTCCAGGCTGATCCAGTCGCCCTCCTTGTACTCCTTGCCGGCCAGGGTGAACTTCTTATTAGCCTCGTCCATGACAATGTCGCCGCAGCCGGATACGCAGCAGGTGCCCATGCCCCGGGCCACCACGGCGGCGTGGCTGGTCATGCCGCCCCGTACGGTGAGGATGCCCCGGGCAAAGTGCATGCCCTCGATGTCCTCGGGGGAAGTCTCCAGGCGGACCAGGATCACCTTGTGGCCCTTGTCCACCCACTCCACCACGTCGTCAGCGGTAAAGACGATCTGGCCTGCGGCAGCGCCGGGGGAGGCGGCCAGGCCCTGGCCGATGGGCTGTACCCGCTCCAGCTCCTCCTTGGGGAAGGTGGGGTGCAGCAGGGAGTCCAGGCTCTTGGGGTCGATCATGCCGACGGCCTCCTCCTCGGAGATCATGCCCTCGTCCACCAGGTCGCAGGCGATCTTCAGGGCGGCGGCGGCGGTGCGCTTGCCGTTGCGGGTCTGGAGCATGAAGAGCTTCTTGTTCTCAATGGTGAACTCCATGTCCTGCATGTCGCGGTAGTGGTACTCCAGCTTGCTGGAAATGTCCACGAACTGCTGGTAGGCCTCGGGCATGACCTCGGCCAGCTGGTCGATGGTCTGGGGGGTGCGCACGCCGGCCACCACGTCCTCGCCCTGGGCGTTCATCAGGAACTCGCCGAAGAGCTTCTTCTCGCCGGTGGCGGGGTTGCGGGTGAAGGCCACGCCGGTGCCGGAGGTGTCGCCCATGTTGCCGAAGACCATTTCCTGCACGTTGACGGCGGTGCCCCAGGAGGAGGGGATGTCGTTCATGCGGCGGTAGTAGATGGCCCGGGGGTTGTCCCAGGAGCGGAACACGGCCCGGACCGCGCCCATGAGCTGCTCGCGGGCATCCTGGGGGAAGTCCTCGCCGATCTTCTCGCGGTACTCGGCCTTGAACATTTCGGCCAGCTCCTTGAGGTCCTTTGCGGTGAGCTCGGTGTCCAGCTTCACATTGCGCTTGGCCTTCATCTCATCGATGAGCTCTTCGAAATACTTCTTGCCCACCTCCATGACCACGTCGGAATACATCTGGATAAACCGGCGGTAGGAGTCATAGGCGAAGCGGGGATTCTTGGTTTTCTTGGCAAAGGCCTCCACCACCTGGTCGTTGAGGCCCAGGTTGAGGATGGTGTCCATCATGCCGGGCATGGAGGCCCGGGCGCCGGAGCGGACGGAAACCAGCAGGGGGTTGTTCATGTCGCCGAACTTCTTGCCGGTCATGTCCTCCAGCTGGGCCATATAGCGCATGATCTCGTCCTGGATCTCGGCGTTGATGGTGCGGCCGTCCTCATAGTACTGGGTGCAGGCCTCGGTGGTGATGGTGAAGCCCCGGGGGACGGGCATGCCGAGATTGGTCATTTCGGCCAGATTGGCGCCCTTGCCGCCCAGCAGTTCCCGCATGTGGCCGTTGCCCTCGGAAAAGAGATAGACAAACTTTTTGCTCACGGATGGTTTTCCTCCTGTATTAAAATATTTAAGAATAACCTGTCGTTCAGGCTTTCATTATAAGAGGATTTTTCCCGCTTTGCAAGAGGATTTTTCCAATTTAAGCGGAAATTAAGGGATTTTCTTAACCGGCAACGTTTTCTATAATTCTTTTTCGCATTTCTGTTGCTTTTCCCTTGGTAGATGTGATAGAATAAAAGTAATTTTCATCCCGTGCGCCGGTCCCGGAGCCGGAGAAAGGAAGCGGCCATGGCAGAGCGCGAAAAGCTGACGATCCCCGGGGAGCCCCGGCTGTCCCATCGCATACGGGAGGCTGCGGGCCGGGACGCCCTGGGCCACGCGGCGGTCCTCAGCGGCCAGGGGGACCTGACCGCCGCCGCCCGGTTCCTGGCCGCCGCCCTCCAGTGCCGGGGCGCGGACAAGCCCTGCGGAGTCTGCCCTGACTGCCGGAAGGCGCTGCGGGACATCCACCCCGACGTGATCATGGTGACGGACCCGGACCACAAGAACGTCTCGGTGGACGTACTGCGGCGCGTAGCGTCGGGGGCCAGCGTGCTGCCCAACGAGGGCCGGCGGAAGGTCTATATTTTCCCCGACTGCTCCCTGCTGGACGGCAAGGCCCAGAACGTTCTGTTAAAGGTAGTGGAGGACGGGCCGTCCCACGCGGCGTTTCTGTTCTGCGCAGCCAACAGCGCATCGCTGCTGCCCACCATCCGCAGCCGGACCACGGAGTGGAAGCTCTCCCCGCCGCCGGCGGCGGAGCCCGGCGAACGGGCCCGGGAGCTGTGCCAGGCGGTCTGCAGCCGCAAGGCGGCGGAGTTGGCCGCATTCTGCGCGGAGCTGGAGAACAGCAAGATCACCCGGGAGGAGCTGAAGAGCCTGCTGTCCGACAGTAGGGATCTTTTCGTCTCGGCGCTGGCGGCTGCGTATACAGGCCAGGGCAACGCCCTGGCGGTCCGGCTGTCCGGAGAAATGGGGAAATACAGGCTCTCCGCCGTCGCGGAAAGCCTGGGAGGATTTATCCGCCAGTGCAATTATAATGTGGGGGTAGGGCAGCTGCTGGGGGCCCTGGCGGTGGAACTGATTCGATAAATTTTTCATGCGGCCCCTGCGGGGCCGCACCTGCTGCCTGTTTTATTTCAGATTTGCCCCTCGCCGGGGCGGGGCCTTCTTTTCGCTTGTGCGAAAAGAAGCAAAAGCACCCTCAAGGGACGTTCCGTCCCTTGAGAATCCCTTGCATTTTTTGTTTGCTTTTGCGCTTGTTCTGCAGTCCGTCCGGCCTAAACCGGACTTACCCCATGTATCGGGCGAAGCGTCTATTTTAGGATGTTGTTGGCGGCCCCTACCGTATCGCTTTGGGAACTCCCGGCGGCATGAGGGCTTCCAGTGTCAGTTGTACGCCAAAACGGAAGCCCTCTTTGAAATCATGACGGCCTTCTTCCGGATGCAGGGGTCCACCATGGTATTCCAAGCCTCGCTAGCAAGGGCCGGACCGACCCAGATGCCCCTCTACTTTATCCTACACCACAAAGGCATGTTCCCGCATCGCCCGGTATTTCTCTGTGTCCGGTAACTATCCAAATACATTTCTTCATAAATTTTCTCCAGTATGCTCATTTATATGTTGCCTCCAATAATTCTAAAATTCAGAACTTACGCGAGTTGATTATATCCCGAATTTCCGAACTTGTCAAGGAGAAGTTATGTTTACAAAAAAAATCTTTGGACAGCGTTTACAGGAGGTACGAAAAGGGCACCACGAGACACAGCCGGAATTGGGGGAAGCTATCGGTATGGTTAAGAGCCGTGTAAGCGAAATAGAAAACGGCAAGAACACGACAACGATTGAGAAATTAGCCAAAATTTGCGAACACTACAAAGTATCCGCCGACTATCTTCTGGGATTATCGGACGATCCGGAGCCGCGATAGACGGCCTCCATAGCAGACTCTGTCCCTTTAACAGGCCGGCAGGCGGAGTTGGTTAATTGCCAAGCCCCTAGATAAGATGCCCGTAGGATCGGACATTCGGTGGCTTCGCCTGTCATTCAAACCCGCCGCACAGTCCTTTATCCCCCGTATAGGGAGTCTTGAACCGCAGGTTCATGCACGTCTTTGCCTACTTTTGGCGTGGGCCAAAAGTAGGCGCGGAGTCCGGGGCCGCGCAGGTCCCGGGCCGATTCGAGAAGAATCCGCCGTTCGCCGCCTGGAGGGCGGCGAAGATACCATTTTAAGATATATTAAGAAGAATGTACCGTTTGCCGCGCGTCGCGCGGCAAGGAGGAAAAGAGGAGTCATCCATGTCAGAAGTCATCAGCGTCCGCTTCCGCGGTGGAAGCAAAAACTATTATTTTGATCCCCGCGGGCTCCAGGTGGAGCCCAACACCTACGTAGTGGTAGAAACCGCCCAGGGCATGGAATACGCCCGCTGCGTCGAAGCGAACCACGAGGTCCCGGACCAGACGGTGGTCCAGCCCCTCCGCCCCGTGGTACGCATCGCCACGGAGAACGACCACCGCTCCGCCGCCTACAACCGGAAGCGGGAAAAGGAAGCCTTCGGCATCTGCGAGCAGAAGATCGCCGCCCACGGGCTGGAAATGAAGCTGGTCAGCGTGGAGTGCAGCTTCGAGGGCAACAAGATCATTTTCTTCTTTACCGCCGACGGGCGGGTGGACTTCCGGGAGCTGGTGAAGGATCTGGCCAGCGTGTTCCGGGCCAGGATCGAGCTGCGCCAGATCGGCGTCCGGGACGAGGCCAAGATGCTGGGCGGTCTGGGCATCTGCGGTCGGCCCCTGTGCTGCAGCCAGTTCCTGGACGAGTTCATCCCCGTGTCCATCAAGATGGCGAAAACCCAGAGCCTGAGCTTGAACCCCACAAAGATTTCCGGCGCCTGCGGGCGGCTGATGTGCTGCCTCAAGTACGAGCAGGCCGCCTACGAGGACGCCGCCAAGCGGATGCCCAAGAACGACAGCTTTGTGGACACCCCCGACGGCATCGGCAACGTCAGCGGCGTGGACCTCCTCCAGGAGCAGGTCCAGGTCCGTCTGGACAGTGCGCCGGAGGCTCCCAAGCGGTATAAGGCGGAGGAAATCCGGGTCCTGCGCAGCGGCAAAGGCAGCCGCGACGGCATTGAGATTCCCAAGGACCGTCCCGCCCGCCTCCGCAGGGAGGAGCCGGAATCGGAGGACTTCTTCTCCCGGCTCAGCCGCCGCCCGGGCGCGGGCCGGGGCCCCATTTCCGTTCCCTCCGTCCTGGCGGCGGAGCAGGCCGAGGAAGAGGACCGCTCCGCCGGCCGCCGCCGTCACCGCAATAAGGGCGGCAAGCCCCGGCCCCAACAG
>VSNB01000122.1 GCA_009774055.1 Clostridiales bacterium | reverse complement strand
CGTAAAGTCCAATAACAAATTTGCATCCGGCGGTAAAATGGGTCGGGGCAGGTCCGGCGGCCTTTGGGGGAACCGCCGGACCTGCCGTTTTGCCTGCCGCTCACCGCCTGCCGCCCCGCTTCCTGCTCAGGGGCGGCAGGCCGCATTTCTCCAGCAGCAGGTTGACAAAGTCCTGCATTTCCTGGGTGACGGGGCTCTTTTTGCTGATGACCACCGCGTCGATTCCCTGCACCGGCGGCGCGTCGCACCGGCGCTCCACCAGGCCGTACGTCTCCATGAGGATCGGGTGGGTGCTGCAGGTCCAGATATAGCTCCCCCTTACGTTGGCCAGGGTATCCATCAGCGTGCCCCGGTCATAGACGAACACCACGTTCTTTTCCTCCTCCTTCGGCGGAAAGGAGCCGTATTTGTAGTCGGAAAAGGGGTACATGGGCATCTCGTAGTCCCCGTGCACCACCTCGGTGTAGGGCTGAAGCATCTGCTGGGTAATATAATCCTCCTCCGCCAGGGGATGCTTCCGGGAAAACAGCACAACATAGGGCCGGGGCGGCAGGGCAATGACCTGCAGGTCCTTGCTGTCGGCCATTTTGAAAAAGAACTCCACGTCGTGGGTGTTGGCCCGCAGGATGCCAACGTCCGCCTCCCCGGAGGCCACGCCGCCGATGACCTTGTAATTGGAGTCCTCCTGAAACTTTACCCGGAAGGGGAGGCCGCCCTCCGCCAGGCGGTTGACGTACTCCGTCATGCTGATGCAGATCTCGGAGGAGCGGCCCGTAATCAGGGACAGCACCCGGGTCTGGCGGACGCCGCTCTTGTACATATTCTGCAGGCGGTCAAATCGGGTGATGACGTCGGAGGCATAGCTGACGAACGCCTTTCCGAACTCCGTACACTCGATGCCCTGCCGCGTTCTGTGGAAAATCCGGGCCCCCAGCTCCGACTCCAGCTCGCGGATGGCGGCGCTGAGATTGGGCTGGGCCATGAAGAGGTTCTGCGCCGCCCGGGATATGGACCCGCACCGATATGCCTCCACTGCGTAAATCAACTGCTGTATGGTCAATGCGCATCCCTCCGTCAAGACTGCTTGTCCCCTGCGTCCGATATGGCCCATTATAGCAGACCGCCCGGACCTTAGCTATATGAATATTTATATGGCGTTATATCCATTCTATATTTTTCACCGCGCTTCCCCCCATGCTATAATGGACAAAAGCCGGCGAAAGCTCCGCTCAGATTGCCAAAAAAAGCCCTCCGCAGAAGTTTGCCGCCCGCAGGCGGCAAATAAAATCAAATGAAGCTTATTCAAAAAGATGCTTCGCATCTTTTTGACACGCAGAGCTCCGCTGTCTTTCACCGCTATCGGAAAGGAGGAGTCACCTATGGTCAACTACCCTGCCGCAGTCCTGATCTTTTGCCTGGGGGTATTCACGACGGTCTGTCTGGTCGCCTATATCCTGTACGGGAACAAAAAGTACAGGGACCAGGACCCCTTTGCAGAGGATGAATCCGAGCAGCCCTAACCGCGCCGCGCCGTATTGAACAAGGAGGGATATCTTATGGAAACTTTCATTTCCGCCCCGCTGGCGCTGGTCATTGTCGGCGCCATTTCCGTTATGCTGCTGTCCTTCGGCTTCTTCGTAGGCAAAAAGGTGAGCAAGAGCTCCAACGACTTCCTCTACGCCGGGCGGAACGTGGGCCTGGCCCTGTCCACCGCCACGCTGCTGGCGGCATGGATTACCAGCAACACCACTATGTCCGCCCCCGAGCAGGGCTATACCATCGGCATTATCTCCTGCTTCGGCTACGCCACCGCCGGGCTGAGCCTGTGCATCTTCGCGCCCCTGGCCCTGCGCATCAAAAAGATCATGCCCAACGGCTGCACCAGCGGCGACTTCGTCCGCTGCCGCTACGGCAAGGCGGTATGGATCGTGTTCCTGCTGATCTCCGCCTGGTACTTCACCGGCTTCCTCATGACCCAGGCCATGGGCGGCGGCATCCTGCTCCAGGCCCTGTCCGGCGTGGACTACCATGTGGGGCTGGTGCTGATCATGACGGTGTGCACCATCTACACCATCAAGGGCGGCTTTAAGGCCATCCTTTCCACCGATTTTATTATGGCCATGCTGATTCTGGTCATGCTGCTGGTGACCGCCGTGCTGGCCTTCGTGAAGTTCAGCCCCGCCGACGTCCACACCGGCGTCATGGCCGCCAAGCCCGAGCTGATGAACGTCATCTCCGGCGTGGGCATCATGTACCTGGGCACCAACTTCCTCTTCGCCAGCGGCGAAATCTTCCACAGCAACATCTGGTGGCAGCGCATCTACGCAGCCAAGGAGAAGGTGACCTTCCGCTCCTTCATCCTCAGCGGCATCATCTGGACCACCGTCCCCATTATCGCCGGCTCCCTGGCCTTCATCGCCGTGGCCAACGGCTACGTGGTGCCCCAGGTGAACATGGTGTTCCCCATCGTGGTCAGCAAGCTGCTGGGGCCCTTGGGGGCGGTGCTGGTGCTGATCATCATCTACAGCGCCCTGGCCTCCACGGTCAGCTCCGTTCTCACCGCCTCCGCCAACCTGCTGGTCCAGGATATCTACCACCGGGCCTTTCGCCCCCAGGCGTCGGACGAGCAGGTGGTCAAGTACGTCCGCTATACCATGGCGGCCATGGCCGCCATAACGGTGCTGCTGGTATGGAACCAGCCGGCCAGCATGTACCAGGTCCTCTACCTCACCGGCTCCGGCGTGGCGGCCACCATCTGGCCCATCGCCTTCGGCGTGTACAACAAGCACGTCAACCGCAAGGTGGTCCTGGCCGCTATGCTCCTCAGCGTGGGCTGCGGCCTGATCGCCTACTTCACAGTCCACTCCTACGCCGCCCCGGTAACCTCCGCCCTCATCGGCATGGTGGTCATCGGCGTCGGTTCGAAAATCGCGCCGGACAACGACTTCAAGTGGTCCGTCCTCAACGCCCAGGTCACCGAGTCCATCGGGAAGAAATAAGGAAGGAGAGAAACGTTTATGGAGCCCGTTCTGTACATGTCCCAGGGCGTATTCTGCGCCGTCATGTATGCCGTCATGGCCGGTCTTGGCGGTACCGCCGCGCTGCTGTTTTATATCCTTTTCAAGGAAATGAAGAATCGGACCCTTTGGTAACACAGGCCGTCTGCGGGACAGGCGTCCGCCTGTCCCGCAGACGGAATAAAGGAAACGCTATGAGGAACAAAATCAAACGCGCGGCTGCGGCGGAATATCCCCGCGCTGTGGAAAACCGCCGGTATATCCACCAGCACCCCTGCGCCTCCTTTCACGAGGAGGAAACCGCCGCCTATCTCTGCCGGCAGCTCCAGGAGGAGGGCATTCCTTTTACGAGGTGCGGACAGAACGGGATCGTCGCGCGCCTCAAGGGGGATGAGGAGGGGCCCGTCATCGCCTTTCGCGCTGACTTTGACGCGCTCCCCATCCAGGAGCCGGAGGGCCTGCCCTTCGCCTCCCGGAACCCCGGCGTCATGCACGCCTGCGGCCACGACGCCCATGCCGCCGTCCTGCTGGGGCTGGCCCGCGTCCTGGGCCGGAACCGGGAGTGGCTGCGGGGCGAGGCGGTCTTTATTTTCCAATACGCCGAGGAGCTCCCGCCCGGCGGCGCGGGGCCCATGATCGAGGCCGGGTGCCTGGAGGGCGTGGACCGGATTTACGGCCTCCACGTATCCGACGAGCTGGACGCGGGCACGGTGGGCGTCTGCCCCGGAAAGTACATGGCCGCCTCGGACAGCTTTTTCATCACCTTCACCGGCAACGGGGGACACGGCTCCCGGCCTGACGAGACGCCGGATACGGTGCTGTCCGCCGCCTCGGCCATCATTGAAATCAACACGATCATCAGCCGCTTTGTCCCGCCCCGCTCCGCCGCCGTGGTCAGCGTCTGCAATATCCACGGAGGCAAGGCGTACAACGTCCTGCCCAGCCAGGTGTCCATTGAGGGCACCGTGCGCACCTATGAGGCGGAGACTGCGGAGCTGATCCGGGGGAAGCTGGCCCTGGCGGCGCAGGGCGCCGCCGCCTTCTACGGGGCGAACCTGGATTTCCGCTTCGAGTACGGCTATCCGCCGGTGGTCAATACGGAGCGGGAAACCGCGCTGGTCCGCGCCGCCGCCGAAAAGCTGGGCCTGCCCTTCACACCCCTTGAGCCCACGCCGGTGGGCGAGGATTTTTCCCGGTATCTGCAGCGGGTTCCCGGCGCGTTTTTCCGGGTGGGCATCCGCAATCCGTCGCTGGACGCTGTCTATCCCCTCCACAACAGCCGCTTCCGCATCGACGAGGAGGGCATGCGCGCCGGGCTGGAAATGTTCCTGGGGATTTATTTGACGGAGACAGGCCAGATGTAAAGAAGGGAGTTCTTATCTGATGATTCCAATGGAAGAATTAACCGTGTCCGGCATCCGCCGGATGCTGGAAAACGGACAGGCCACCTCGCGGGAGCTGGTTCTGAACTACATGGAGCGCATTGCCAGAATCGACAAATCCGGCCCCATGCTCAACAGCGTCCTGGAGCTGAACCCGGACGCCCTGTATATCGCGGAGGCCATGGACCGGGAGCGGGCCAAGGGCAAGGTCCGCTCCCCCCTCCACGGCATCCCGATCCTGCTTAAGGACAACATCAACACCCGCGACAAAATGCGCACCTCCGCCGGCTCCCTGGCCCTGGCGGACAACTTCGCCCCCTACGACGCCTTTATCGTCACCAGGATGCGCCGGGCGGGGCTGGTGATCATGGGCAAGACCAACATGACGGAGCTGGCCAACTGGATGAGCTATCATATGCGCAACGGCTACAGCTCCCGGGGCGGCCAGGTCATCAATCCCTATAACCCGGAGGGGGACGTCTGGGGCAGCAGCTCCGGCTCCGCCGTGGCCGTGTCCGCCAACCTCTGCGCCCTGGCCGTCGGCACGGAGACGGACGGCTCCATCATCTGGCCCTCCCATATGAACGGCACCGTGGGCATCAAGCCCTCCCGGGGCCTGGTCAGCCGCCACGGCATCATCCCCATCTGCACCGCCCAGGATACCGCCGGTCCCATGACCCGCACCGTCGCCGACGCGGCGGCGCTGCTTAACGTCCTTGCAGGCGAGGATGAGGAGGACCCCTCCACCTGGTGCCGGGATACCCCCCGGGACTACACGGACTACCTGGACGCAGACGGACTCAGGGGACTGCGCCTGGGCATCAACCGGGGGTACTGCGATGACTTCAGCGAGGAGCAGAAGGCCGTGGCGGAGGGCGCCTATCGGGTGATGGAGCGCTGCGGCGCAATCCTGGTACAGGACACCAACCTGCCGCATCTGCGCAGCGACAGTTCGATTCTGCTCTATGAATTCAAGATGTGTCTGAACGCCTATCTGTCCACCAACCCGGCGCTCAAATGCCGTACGCTGAAGGAGATCATCGATTTCTACGGCGACCACCCCAAGGAGGGGCTGAAATACGGCATGGGCATTCTGCTGGACGCGGAGTACAACACCTCCGGCACCTGCACGGACCCCAAGTATATCCTGGACAAGGCCGCCTGTCAGCGGGGCGCCCAGGAGGAGGGCCTGCTGAAGCTCATGGACGGGCACAAGCTGGACGTGCTGGTCTGCCCCGGCATTACGGACTGCTCGCCGATCTCCGGCTATCCCTCCATTATTGTCCCCGCCGGGTATACCTCGGACAACATGCCCTTCGGCGTCACGTTCGTGGGGAGGCCCTTCAGCGAGCCTACGCTGATCCGGGCGGCCTACTCCTTCGAGCAGGCGGCCCGTGCCCGGCGCGCGCCGGAGTTCGAGGGCATCAATACTGATACCGTCCCCGGTATCTGAAGAACATCCACGCGGACAGGGCCAGAGCCATCAGCTCCGCCGCCGGCGTGGCCAGCCAGACGCCGGCGACCCCCAGCAGGGCCGGAAGGGTCAGCATGGTGAGCAGCATGAACACAAAGGACCGGGAAAAGGCCAGGACCGCCGAAACCACGCCGTTGGACAGGGCCGTGAACATGCCGCTGGCGAAAATATTGAAGCCAATGAACAGCAGGGCCAGGGTGCAGAGCCGGTTCCCCGCGACGGCGAGGCCGTATACCGGGTCGTCCGGCCGGGCGAAGATGGACACCAGAGGCTCCGTGGCGGCATAGGAGAAGGCCGCAGTCGTCAGGGAAATGACCAGGATGATCCTCAGGCTGACAGACACCAGCTTTTTCAGCTTCTCATGGTTCCGCTCCCCCCAGTAATAGCTGAGCATAGGCGCGACGCCGTAGGAATAGCCGGTGTAGAGGGAGCTGGCGAACATGAGGACGTACATGATGATGGTGACGGCGGCTACGCCGTCCTCCCCCACATAGCGGAGCATGGTCCAGTTGAACATCATGGTGACGATGCCGGTGACCAGGGCCGTCGCCATTTCCGAGCAGCCGTTGGACGCCGCATCCAGGAGGACCCGGGGGCGGAGAGCCGGCCTGGTGAAATGGAGGAGGCTCTTTTTTCGGCTGAACACGAAGAGGCCCGCTGCGGCGGTGACCGAGTAGCCCAGCCCCGTGGCGATGGCCGCGCCGCCGATGCCCAGGCCGCAGACGGCGATGAACACATAGTCCAGGACAATGTTCAGCACGCCGCCGGCCACGGTGCACAGCAGCGACAGCCCGGCCTTCTCGGAGGCGATCATGTACAGGGTGAAGTTGTTCATCAGCAGGATGGGCACGGTGAAGAGCAGGTAGCGGCTCAGGTAGTCCACGCAGTACCCCGCCGCCTCCGGCGACAGGTCCATGGCACCGAAGAGCCGCCCCGTAATCAGATACCCCAGCGCGCACATCGCCGCTCCCGCCAGTACGTTGACCAGAATCAGGAGGGTGAAGTCCTCTCTGGCCTCCCGCCGCTTCCCCTCCCCCATCTTCTTCATAATGACCGCGCTGCCGCCGGTGGCCAGCATGGTGGACACCGCCGTCACCAGCTGGATCACCGGCGCGGTCAGATTGATGGCGGACAGGGCGCTGGAGCCAATGAGGTTTGACACAAAGAGGCCGTCCACCATAGTATAGAACGACATGAACAGGGACATGGCGATGGTGGGAACGGCAAAGGACAGAATGTTTTTCAGCGTGACTGGCTTATGGTAAGCGTTTTCCTTCTCCATAACAAATTCTCCAAATTTCTTGTATTTTTCGCCGGCATGGTCTATCATAGACCGTACAGTAACTGTACAGTCAAGAGGAGATTTGCAGGATGAGGGAAAAAAGCAGGCTGCTTACCATCGGCCAGTTCGCGGCCCTTCACGGCATCAATAAAAAGACGCTGATGTGGTACGACGAGATCGGCCTGTTCCACCCGGCGTCCGTCAGCCCGGAGAACGGCTACCGCTACTACAGCTACTACCAGAGCTCCCTGCTGGAGACGATCCTGCTGCTGCGGGAAATGGACGTCTCCACGGAGGAAATCCGCGCGTTCATGGGCAGCAGGTCCGAGGAAAGCCTGGAGCGGCTGCTGGAGGAGAAGATCCGGGAGCTGGACGAGCAGATCAGCCACTGGAAGAGCGTGCGGAAAACGCTGGACAACCACCGGCGGAACCTGCGGACGCTGCGGACCATGGACCTGTCGGAAATCCGCATTACAGAGCGGGAGGCGCGGCAGCTGGTCACGGTGGACATCGGTCCGGACGTTTCCTTCGACAAGCAGGTGGAAATGATAACCGGCGAGACGAAAAAATACCAGCTGCGCAGGCTCCGCGATGCCTCCTACGGCGTGATGATCCCGGTGGAGAAGCTGTACGAGGGCGATTTTGACGGCTATACCAAGCTCTTTATCGAGATCCCCTTCCCCATCAAAAAAGCCGGACTGCATACGCAGCCCGGCGGACGCTGTCTGCGGGCCTTTTACAAGGGCCCGTGGAATGAGATGTCCCGGAAGTACCGGGAGATTCTGGACTTCGCGGCAAGGGGCGGCCTGACGCTGGCGGGGTTCTCCTACGAGATCGTCCTCAACGAGGCCGCGGCCGTCCGGGAGGAGGACGCCATCGTGGAGATCCAAATCCCCCTGGCCCCGTAAGGGCCCGGTTCGCCGCGCGCCGGGATGCGAAACGGGACTTAGAACCTGTATTCACAGGCGTTGAACGCCGTCTGACCGGGCCTTTTACCGCCCTGCCGCGTTAAAAAATCTTGAAATACGTCCAGTATTCCTGCGATTTTTTGCCTTGCAGGGCGGTAAAATCCCTCGCCCATCCGCCATTCCCCGCCTATGAATACAGGTTCTTACCTCTCGTAGGGGGACAGCTCCAGGCGGATAAAGTATCCCTGGTCGTGGGAGCAGACGGGGCACTTGGCGGGCGCCTGCTTGCCGGTGAGGATATGGCCGCAGTTGAGGCAGATCCAGCCCGTCTCCACGTCGCTGACGAAGAGCTTGTTCTCCCGGAGGAATTTGGCGAACCGCTCGAACCGGTCGGCGTGGACCTTCTCGATCTCCGCGATCTGGCGGAAGTGGCGGGCGATCTCCGGGAAGCCCTCCTCCTGGGCCTTGTCGGCGAAGGCGGGGTAGATGTCGCCGAACTCGTCCAGCTCGTGCCGGCGGGCCAGCTCCAGAAGCTGGAGGGGCTGGTCCGGCAGGTCGATGGGGTAGTTGGCGGTGATGGTCACATTCTCACAGCCGCCCTTCTTCAAGTGGTTGTAGAACACCTCCGCGTGCTCCTTCTCCTGGCCGGCGGTGTAGAGGAAGATCTGCTCCAGGACCTGCAGTTTGCCCTGCTGGCAGACGTCGGCGGCGAAGGTGTAGCGGTTTCTGGCCTGGCTCTCTCCGGCGAAGGCGCGGAGAAGGTTTTCCTTGGTTGCGCTGTCTTTGAATTCCATAGGGGACTCCTTTCCAAATAACGGATGGTCCTAGTCTCCTCCGAAAATTTTCCTTTATACATGGGAAAGCATGTATAACCGGCGGCGGGGACGGAAAGAATAGGGCTGTACCGTTTTTGGAAAGGAGGGCTCTTGACCATGAACAACAATCAGAACAACAACCAGAACCGGAACCAGAACAACAATCAGAACCAGAATCAGAATAATCAGAACCAGAACAACAACCAGAACCAGAACAGCAATCAGAACAAGCGCTGAGCTGTGAATGAGCAGGCCGCCGGCACGTATGTATGGCCGCGGCCCGTTGTGTGTCAAAAAAAATGCGAAGCATCTTTTTTGAGAAAGGGGA
>VSNB01000121.1 GCA_009774055.1 Clostridiales bacterium | reverse complement strand
CCCGCCGGGTCGTCCCCTTTTTTCTTTGGGCCCCAATATTCCCCAACACCCACCACCCCGGCCCCGCGGGCGCCGCCGGTTGGGCCCTTCTGCGTGTCAAAAAAGATGCTCCGCCTCTTTTTTTGAGAAAGGGGACCGGGCCGAGTTCGGCCCGCAAAGTACTTTTCCGACGTACACGCCGCCGAAAAAGTGATTAAAATTTATTCACGCCTTCGGCGTGAACCCCTGCGGAGGGCCCTTGCTATTACTTCCGAACCGAAAGGTCGGAAGTAATATTTGCCATGTTTTGCGGTTGCCGCTGTTTACTGCGGCGAGCAAAACGGCTTGCATCATATATATATTTCCGAGCTTTAAGCTCGGAAATATATATGATTGTGATATGGAAATCTTACCGCAGTACCGCGCCAAGTTCCTTCTCCAGGGCAGCGAGGACGTCCTGGAGCTCCTCGTCCGCCTCGGCGGCGGTGATGCTGCGCTCGTCGGAGCGGAGGGTCAGGCTGAAGGCTATGCTCTTGCTGCCCTCGGCCACGCCCTGGCCCCGGTAGATGTCGAAGAGGGCGATCTCCCGCAGCAGCTTCCCGCCGGCCCGGCGGATGCAGTCCTCCAGCGCGCCCACGGTGACTTCCTCTTTGCACACCACCGCGATATCCCGGCTCACCGCCGGGAACCGGGGCAGGGGGACGTACTCCGCGCCGGGGCCCTGGGCATCCAGCAGCGCGTCGAAGCTCAGCTCCGCGCAGTAGAGCTCGCAGTCCACGCCGTAGTTGGCCGCCACGGCGGGGTGAATCTGGCCCATGACGCCCAGCAGCTTCTCCCCCGCGTACACGCCGGCGCACCGGCCCGGATGATAGGAGGGGTCGTCGCCGCAGGCCAGGAAGCGCACGTTCTCAACCCTCAGCTCCCGCAGCAGCGCCTCCGCCGCGCCCTTCATGGTGAAGAAGCCGTATCCCTCGCCGTAGGCGCCCAGGGTCAGCATCTTGGGCTCATTGGCCAGCCCGTCCGGCCCGCCGGGGAGGTAGACCCGCCCGATCTCGTACAGCCGGGCGTTCTTGTTGCGGTAGCTGTAGTTCCGGGCCAGAATGTCCAGCATGGAGGGCAGGGTGGTGGTGCGCATGATGGAGGTGTCCTCCCCCAGGGGGTTGAGGATCCTGAAGGACGTCCGCAAAGGCTCGTCGGGAGCCCAGCCGATCTTGTCATAGCAGGAGGGGGAGATGAAGGAGTAGGTGATGATCTCGTCATACCCGCAGGCGCGGCACACCGCGCCCAGCCGCCGCTCCGCCTGCTGGACGGGGCTGTAGCCGCCCTGGGTCGTCTCCCCCCGCTGAAGGGTGGCGGGAAGGTTGTTGTAGCCGTAGAACCGGGCCACCTCCTCCGCCAGGTCCGCCAGGTGGCGCACGTCGCCGCGCCAGGAAGGCACGGTGATGGTTTCGCCCTCCACGCCGAAGCCCAGGGACCGGAGGATCTCCTGCATCTGGCCGGCCGGTACGCCGGCTCCCAGCAGGGCGTTGATCCGCTGGGGCCGCAGCTGGAGGACCGTGGGCTGGGGGACGTAGTTGAGGATGTCGATCACACCGTCCACCACCTCGCCGGCTCCCAGCAGCTCCACCAGCTCACAGGCCCGGTTGACGGCGGGCAGGGTGTTCAGGGGATCCAGGCCCTTCTCGAACTTGGCGGACGCCTCGGTGCGCATCCCCAGGGCCAGGGCGGTCTTGCGGATGCAGGTGCCGTCGAAATTGGCGGACTCGAAGACTACGTCCACCGTGTCGGCTGCGATCTCGCTGTTCTCGCCGCCCATGATGCCCGCCAGGCCCACGGCCCGGGTATCGTCGGCGATGACCAGCATGTTCTCCGTCAGCTTCCGGACATTGCCGTCCAGGGTGGTCAGCTCCTCGCCGTCCTCCGCCCGGCGGACAATGATCTTCCCGCCCTTGACGTAGCGGTAGTCGAAGGCGTGCATGGGCTGGCCGTACTCCAGCATGACGTAGTTGGTGATGTCCACGATGTTGTTGATGGGCCGCACGCCCATGCTCCGCAGCCGCTCCCGCATCCACTTGGGGGAGGGGGCGATCTTTACATTGCGGACCATCCGGGCGGTATACCGGGGACACAGCAGCCCGTCCGGGGTTTCCACGTCCAGCAGTTCCATCAGGTTCCCTTCGCCGCCGCCCTTGACCACGGGCTCATGGAGCCGCAGGGGCGCGCCGAAGGTGGCGGACGCCTCCCGAGCCAGGCCGATGACGGACAGGCAGTCAGGCCGGTTGGGGGTGATCTCGAACTCCACCACGTGGTCATCGGCGTTGATGATGGGCCGGATGTCGTCGCCGGGTTTCACGCCCTCCTCCCGGAGGACAAAGATGCCGTCGGAGATACAGTGGGGGAACTCCCGCTGCTCTGCGTGAAGGTCCGCCAGGGTGCAGATGGTGTCGGTTTTTTCATTGTAAGCCACCAAGTCGCCCACATGGACGTTATCACAGCGGATGTCCGGGCAGACCGTAGCCTCTCCCACGTCCATGCAGGTGTGGTAGCCGCCGTCACCCAAGGGCATACACTCCAGGACCTTCGCCGCTATCACCGGCCCGAAGATTTTGTGCCCGGGCTGAATGTCCGCCGGGATGGAGGGCTTCTCCGGGTCAATGGGTTTGTAGTCGTTCAGCAGGGCGGCGGCGGTAATGGCGGCGTAGGGGAAATCCCGCTCGTCCAGGCCCAGCTCGCTGAGGGAACAGAGCATGCCGTTGGAGAGCACGCCCCGGAGCTTGCCCTTTTCGATCTTCTTCCCGCCGGGGAGGGTAGACTTGTGGAGGGCCACAGGCACCATATCCCCCTCGTGGATGTTCCAGGCCCCGGTGACGATCTGGACGGGCTCCTCCCTGCCCACGTCCAGCTGGCAGATCCACATATGGTCGCTGTCGGGGTGGCGCTCCATCTTCACGATGCGGCCCGCCGCCACGTTCTGAATCTCCGCCCCCAGATCCTCCGTGATCTCCACCTTGGAGCCGGAGAGGGTCATGGCCTCGGCAAATTTTTTATCATTGGCGTCAACGGCAACAAACTCGCTGAGCCATTTTCTGCTTAATTTCATATTGGTTTTACTCCTGCTCAATCAAAATTTCTGATATAGCCAACGCAGCTGAGAGAGCGCCTTCCTTATTCCGGCTTCCTGTAATAGGGGCACTTTTCCCGGATACACTGACGGTTGTTCCCGTAGTAATGGCACACAATCTCCTCAGGCAGCTCCATCTCCACGCCCAAATGCTCTTTAACGAAGGCCGCGCCGGCGCGGATGGCCGTAAAGGAATTCCTTTTGCAGCACCTGGGGCCGCCCAGCGCCCCGATCTCCTGCAAAGCGGCGGCGGTGGCCTGATTCGCCAGCCCCCAGGTCTTGCCCGAAAGCGGCGTCGTCCCCGTCACGATGCTCCAGAACATCCCCACGCTGACCGCCGCCCCGCAGCAGCCCCAGAAGCCGCAGGAGCCGCCCGGGTACTTTCCGCCCCGCGCCTCCATCTCCTTCAGCGCCGCCTCCAGGTCCACCTCGCCGCCCGCGTTATGGTACGCGGCGATGAGGGCCGCGCCCACCATGATGTGGTGCTCGTTGCCGTGCATGTATATGAAGGGGTCGTCCATCATTTCCTGCACCATAGCGATGGGATTTTTCGAATCGCTCTTCCGGCAGTAGGACATGATGGTTTCCACGCCCCGCCTTGCGTGGCAGCGGTCGCATATATAGTGCCCGTCGACGCAGCCGGCGGCGCTGGGAAACCGCCCCCCGCAGATGGAGCAGGTCATTTCCCGCTCCGTGTCATAGTATTCCAGCGGCTTTCCGCACACCAGGCATCCGCTTTTGTTCTCCATACAGGCCCCCCTTCATCCGTCACATTAAAACTGCTCCAGGAACCGCACGTCGTTTTCGAAGATAAGCCGCAGGTCGTCGATCTTGAACCGCCGCAGGGCCAGGCGTTCCAGCCCGAGACCGAAAGCCCAGCCGGTATAGACCTCGCTGTCGATGCCGGCCATTTCCAGCACCTTGGGATGGACCACGCCGGCCCCCAGCAGCTCGATCCAGCCCTCGCCCTTGCAGGTGGGGCAGCCCCTGCCGCCGCACTTGTGGCACTGGACGTCCATTTCGCAGCTGGGCTCGGTAAAGGGGAAGTGGTGGGGGCGGAAGCGGGTCTTGGTGCCGTGGCCGAAGAGCTTTTCCGCCACGGCGTTCAGCGCGCCCTTCAGATCCGCCATGGTCACGCCCTTGTCGATGACCATGCCCTCCACCTGATTGAACATGGGGGAGTGGGTGGCGTCCACCTCGTCCTTGCGGTAGACCCGACCAGGGGCCACGATACGGATGGGCAGGGGCATGGTGTCCATGGCCCGGATCTGCATGGGGGAGGTCTGGCTCCGGAGCATCACCCGGCTGTCCTCATCGAAATAGAAGGTGTCGGACCAATCCCGGGAGGGGTGGCCCTCCTCGGCATTGAGGCGGTCGAAGTTATAGACCGCCAGCTCGATCTCCGGTCCGTCCATGACGGTGAAACCCATGCCGATGAAAATGTCCAGCAGCTCGTCCAGGGCGATATTCATGGGGTGCTGGCGGCCCAGGGTCACGGCCTCGCCGGGTATGGTCACGTCCAGGGCCTCGTCCTTCAGCCGCTGCTCCAGAGCGGCGGCCTCCAGGGCCGTTCCCCGCTCCTCCAGGGCCTGCTCCAGGGCGGCGCGGACGTCGTTGGCCAGCTGGCCCATGACGGGGCGCTCCTCAGGGGAGAGCTTGCCCATCATTTTCAGCACAGCGGTGAGCTCGCCCTTCTTGCCCAGATACTTCACCCGCAGCTCGTCCAGAGCGGCGGCGGAAGCCGCCGCCTGGAGGGCGGCAAGGGCTTCTTCTTTGATTTTTGCCAGTTGTTCTTTCATTTACAGTACATCCTTTCTTCGCCGCCGGAGGCGGCGAACGGTAGTTGTTTCTCAAATTGGCCCGGGACCTGCGCGGCCCCGGACTCCGCGCCTACTTTTGGCCCGCGCCAAAAGTAGGCAAAAACGCGCTTAAACCTACGGTTTAAGAATCCCTTAGACGGGGGGTTAAAGGACTGTGCGGCGGGTTTTGTTGGCAGGCGAAGCCTCCGAATGTCCAATCCTACGGGAATCTAATCTAGTGGCTTGGCAATCAACCGACTCCGCTTGCCGGCCTGTTAAGGGGTAGAGTCTGCTAGGGGGACGTTCTAACGGGACTGCCCCGGGAGCTCCCCCGTGTGATACGGTAGGGTTTGCCGATCACATCGTTGGATAGACGCTTCGCTCAATACATGGGAGCCACCTGCTTCAGACCGGATGGACTACAGTGGAAGCGCAAAAAACAAATACCCCCGTAATTCAGGAAGGTTCTTAGGAAACGTAGTTTCCTAAGCGACCTTTTGCTTCTTTTCGCTCGCGCGAAAAGAAGGCCCCCGCCGCCCCGCAGGGGCGGTACGAAACATTCTTCAACGAAGAAAGAAGCAAAAAGCAGTCGCGGCCCGCAGGGCCGCAGATATGACAAGAAGCCTTTCGTCCCTGTTGGGGACGAAAGGCTTCGCCTTCCGCGGTACCACCCGCATTCGCGCCCGCGCAGCGGGCCCGCACTTGACTCCCGGTAACGGCGGAGAACACCGTCCCGCTCTCGCGGGCCGCTCCCGGGCGAACCAAGGGACACACACCAAGGCGGCTTACAGCCGGCGGCCGCCTCTCTCTGGGGTGGGCAAACTCCCTATTTTCCCGTTCCTCGCATTTTGCTCCTTTCTTTATAGCATACCGGCGCGCTTTTGGCAACCCCCTTTTTGAAAATCATGCTGGAAATTACCAGAAATCGGGTTTGCTTTCCGATTATTTCTATGGTAAACTGGTAAAAAGGGCAAAATCCGCTCCGGTATGTGCCCAAGGGGAGGGAAAACCTTATGGAAAGCATCGATGTCAACTATGGCCGCCTCAAACGCTACGATGCCGCCAGGCCGCCCCTGCGCCAGCGGAAAATTTTTACCGCTATCCTCCGGGCCCTGTGCGGCCTGAGCATGATAGGCCAGGAATATAAGATCGAAAAGATCCATATGGAGGGCCTCAAGCCCCCCTATATCCTTCTGTCGAACCATATGTACTTTGTGGATTTTCACCTCTGCTCCATCGCCACCTGGCCCCACCCGGTGAACAACATCGCCACCATCGACGGCTACTACCGCCGGCCCTTTATCATGGAGTGGCTGGGCTGTCTGTGCAAGCGGAAATTCACCACCGACATGACCCTGCTGCGCTCGGTAAAAAAGGTCCTCCAGGACTACCGCGGCATCCTCTGCATGTACCCCGAGGCCCGGTACTCCCCCATCGGCACCACCGCCATCCTCCCCGATTCCCTGGGAAAACTGGTGAAGAAGCAGGGCGTCCCGGTGGTGGTCCTTCTCCACCACGGCAACTACCTCCACACCCCCTTCTGGAATTACCGCCAGCCCAGAAAAGTGCCTCTCTACACCACCATGACCCAGGTCCTCACCGCCGAAGAGGTATGGGAAAAATCCGCCGCCGAAATCGGCAGGATCATCCGGCAGGCTATGGATTATGACGAGTACCGCTGGCAGCGGGAGAAAAACATCCGCATCACCGAGCCCTTCCGGGCGGAGGGGCTGCACAAGGTTCTTTACCAGTGTCCCCACTGTCTGACGGAATCAAAAATGGAGAGCCAGGGGGCCGTCCTGCGCTGCGCCGCCTGCGGCAAGGAGTGGGAGCTGGACGAGCTGGGCATCCTCCACGCCAGGGAGGGGGAGACGGAGTTCGCCTATCCGCCGGACTGGTTCGAGTGGGAGCGGAGTCAGGTCCGGGCCCAGCTAGAGGCGGGGACCTACCATTTTGAGGACGAGGTGGAGGTATTCTCCCTGCCCAACGCCTGGCGGTTCCAGAAGCTGGGGAAGGCGAAGCTGATTCATGACATGGAGCACGGCTTTATTGTGGAGGGGGAGCACAACGGCGCGCCCTACCGGATTCACCGGCCTCCGCTGGGGATGTATGGGTTACATATCGAATATGACTATTGCTACGTCCGTCCTGACGACTGTGTTGATATTTCCACCGACAACGACAGCCTTTACTGCTATCCGACCAAGAAGAATGTGGTGACAAAGCTGAGCTTCGCCGTCGAGGAGCTGTATAAGATAAAGCGGGCGGAGAGAACCGCCGGCCGCCGGGTGAAATCCGCCGGCGGGAGTTGTTGATCCACACCAGAGAACGCTCTCCGATCCACCCTTGGGCAGGCCCTCCCATACAGGCTTGATACGCGCCGAAATATCGACGCCAAGCCCCAGTTCACTGGAAACATCCTGCTCAAAGGTTTTGCGGTATCCGGCATCAGCACAAAACCGTTGAATAGATGGATAGGTCTCAAATGCTTTTTTCGCAGCCCAAATTCCTGCCTTGGTATCATGTATATTGGCAGCATAAACTACCACTGCCAGCAGATTACCCATAGTATCCACTACAATGTGCCGTTTGCGTCCTTTTGTTTTTTCCTCCATCAATCCCTCGTTTTTCTGCGGCAGAGGTGGTTTTTACGCTTTGCGAGTCTATGATCGCGTAGCTAGGGCCTGCATTGTGGCCTGCGTCAGTCCGCACCTGTTCCACCAACGCTGCACGGATCTTTTCCCAAAGCTCGCTTCGGATTGCGGCGTAATAAAAGTTGGACACTGTTGTGTATGGTGGAAAATCGTGGGGCAGATTTCGCCATTTGCATCCGTTATCTACGAAATACAGTACAGCATTTACCAGTTCCCGTTTTTCCCATTTGCTCCTGTTTCCTGCCCGGGGAAACAGCGCCTCTATGACCGCCCATTGGCTGTCGCTCAAATCGCTCGCATAACTGCGTCTCTCATTTTTCTGTATCATGCATCCAGTATACCATCTTTTCCCCTATTGGTACAACTTCTTAACTTCGCCGAATTATTCGGCGAAGTTAAATCTGTCCTCGCTCCGCGCCGCTTGATAGCCTCCAGCTTCATCTTGTACGCCTGCGCCCTCTCGCTGGGCAGGATGTTCTCCTGCTGGATGTTGCTGTCCACCATCAAAATGGTGGCGGTGTCGTCGTCCAGATTGCGGACCAGGGCAGGCGGCGGGCCAGGACTTTCTGGGCCATAGGGGTGTGCAGGGGGCACCGGGTACCGATGAACATGCCGTCGGGGCGGCACTCCTCCAGCATCTGTACCGGGTCTGTGTAATAGGAGGCGGAGGCGAAGAGGGGGTCCCCCTCCGTATCGGCGCGGGCCGCCTCTGGATTGGGTTCACAGACTGCGGCGGCCTCCACGCCGGCCTCCAGATTCCGGAAAGCGGACAACATGACCTTCGAGCGCAGGCCGTAGCCGATAAATGCAATGCGATAGCTCATAGGATGCTCCTTTTTGCCTGTTCAAAATGAAATTAGTAGTTTCTTATTTCCGAGCTTAAAGCTCGGAAATAATACCTTTGATGCAAGCCGTTTTGCTCGCCGCTGTAAACAGCGGCAACCGCAAAACATGGCAAATATTACTTCCGATCTTTCGGTTCGGAAGTAATAATATTAGATAATAAAACTTGAGGTGCCCGCACAAAAAATATCAATTTTTTAGGGATGAACAAATTGATAGACGGGCGGCTTGTTGATATACTACACTGAAAGGCGGGGGAAATCAAGACCAAGAGCCTATCCGTAAATGAATCAGGCTTCTTTATAAAAGTTCCTGACGGCTGACAATATTCTTGGGTTCTATATTTGGAGGATGAAAACGATGAAGATTAGAAGAGCAGCAGCGCATGAGTTGTTGGAATTATGGGGATTTGAGAGTATTCATACGGCTTCTTCTAATGCAAAATTCTTTTGCAATAACATCAAGAGAGGGAATACCGAATTCTGGACGCTCGACGATGATGGAGAACTGGTTGGAGAGCTGTATGTGTTCTATGACCTTGAGGACAAGGATTTTGCAGATGGCAAACGCACTGCATATCTTTGTGCGTTCAGAGTCAGAAGCGATTTCCGTGGCCGAGGATTAGGGACCAAGTTGATCTGCCATGTGATGGAGCACATAAAGGATTTGGGATATCAAAGGATATCTATTGGCGTTGATGCCACAGATATGGCTAATATTCGTTTCTATAAGCGGCTTGGTTTTCTGACAAAAATAAAGGAGTGTGTAGAGGATCCTTGTGACAGAGACGAAAATATGCAGCCGAAATCATGTCCTGGCTTTTGGCTGTTATGCAAAGAAGTCTAACTAGGGCCTGCTGAAAAACCCCATATAGGAACAAGGACAGAAGGGAACGGAAAAAGAGTGCAAGCCAACGCACCAGCCGGAGGCTGGCGTTCATGG
>VSNB01000120.1 GCA_009774055.1 Clostridiales bacterium | reverse complement strand
CCAGCGTCCAGGCCCTGGACATTACGCTGCTGAGTGTTATCATTGCCCTGCTGCCGACGCTGGTGGTCATGATGACCTCCTTTACCCGGTACGTCATATCCTTCTCCTTCCTGCGCACCGCCATGGGCACCCAGCAGACCCCGCCCAATATGGTGCTGGTGGGCATGGCCCTGATTCTGACCCTGTTTACCATGACCCCGGCTATGAACGAGATCAAGACCACCGCTTACGACCCCTATGTGGCCGGTACCATCGGGCAGGAGGAGTTTTTCAACCGGGCCCAGGTGCCGCTGAAGGAGTTCATGCTGCGCAACACGGAGCCCGCCAGCCTGGAGCTGTTCTGCAATATGGCCGGCGAGACGCCTCCTGCTACGGAGGAGGAGCTGGACCAGTCGGTGAATCTGCCCATCACGGTGATCGTCCCGGCCTTTGTGGCCTCTGAGCTGAAGGCCGCCTTCTGGATCGGCTTTCTGGTGTATATCCCCTTTATGCTCATCGACGTGATCGTATCGTCCACCCTGATGAGTATGGGCATGATTATGCTGCCCCCGTCCATGATTTCCACGCCCTTCAAGATTTTGCTGTTTATCATGCTGGACGGCTGGCAGCTGCTGTTCTCCACCCTGATTCGGACGGTAAAATGAGAGGAGGCGGCGAAAAATGGATACCGCAATGGTAGCCGAGGTCCTGCGGGAGGGCGTCTGGGTAGTCATCAAGCTCTGTGCGCCCATGCTGCTGCTGAGTATGGCGGTGGGCGTGCTGCTGGCGATTTTCCAGGCGGTGACCCAGATCCATGAGCAGACGCTGTCTTTCATTTTCAAGCTGACGGTGGTGATACTGGTGCTGCTGATCGGCGGCAGCTGGATGATGGAGACGCTGCTGGACTACGCCCGGACCCTCTTCGGGCTGATGACAGG
Source organism: Clostridiales bacterium (assembly GCA_009774055.1). Taxonomy (GTDB): domain Bacteria; phylum Bacillota; class Clostridia; order Oscillospirales; family Oscillospiraceae; genus Pelethomonas. The sequence goes on along the minus strand of VSNB01000120.1, from coordinate 8,445 downwards.
TTAGGAGGCGGCGGCGTGGACTGGGCGCAAGTGAACCTGTTTTTCCTGATCCTGTCCCGGATGAGCGGGTTCGTCCTGTTCAATCCCATCTTCGGGCGGCAGAATGTGCCCGGCATTGTCAAGAGCGGGCTGGTGCTCCTGCTGAGCATTACGGTGTTTCCCGTGACCACCTACCGCCCTGCGGTGCCGGAGAGCATTCTGGAGCTGGGAGTCCTGCTGCTTCTGGAGCTGGCGATGGGCTACCTGCTGGGGATGGTGATCAACCTGTTTTTCTACATCCCCCTGCTGGGGGGTGAAACCATCGACATCCAGATGGGCATGAGCATGGGGCGGACCTACGACCCCAGCAGCCAGACCTCCACCACGGTGACGGCCTCGCTGCTGAATATCCTGATGATGCTGCTGTTCTTTGCAGGGAACGGGCACTACACCCTGCTGAGGATCTTCATGGCCTCGGGGCGGGTGGTGCCCTACGGGCAGGCGGGCTTCGGTCCGGATGTGTACCAGGCGATTCTGGAGCTGTTCATCAGCTGTACCGTTATGGGCATCAAGCTGTGCATGCCCATTCTGGCGGCGGAGCTGTTGGGACAGGTGGGCATGGGAATCCTCATGAAGGTCATCCCCCAGATCAACGTGTTTGCCATCAATATCGAGCTGAAGGTCATCATCGGACTGACCCTGCTGCTGCTCCTGCTTGCGCCATTCAGCGAGTATCTGCTGGCGGCGGAGAATGAAATGCTTCTCCAGATCCAGCGCGTGCTGCTGGAGATGGGATAGCGGGTCCCCTGCGGCGGGCGGCCCGGCGCGGCTGAGGAAAGGGGGGACAGACGGTGGCCGGCGATTCCAAAACCGAAAAAGCAACACCCAAAAAGCGAAGGGACGAACGAAAAAAAGGTAACGTCATGATGAGCAAGGATGTGGTGGCCGTCGCCACCCTCCTGGGCAGCATGGCGATGCTGAAGGTCATGAGCGGCGTGGTGCCGGAACAGGCGGACGGCTTGTTTCGCACCTGCTTCGGCTATATCCAGGAAACGGTTCCCGCCGCTATGCCGAGCATTCTGAGGCCCCTGCTGATGAAATGCATCATGACTGTCATTGTTGTGGCAGGCCCCTTTCTGGGGGTCACGGCGGTGCTGGCGGTGTCGGCCACCTTCGCCCAGACCAAACTGCTGGTTTCCGCGGAGTCCCTCAAGCCTAAGTTCAACCGTATCAGCCCCCTCCAGGGGTTCAAGCGGCTGTTTTCCTTGCGCAGTGTGGTGGAGGCCCTCAAGGGGCTGTTGAAGATCACCATCCTGCTCTACCTTATTTACAATTACTTCCAGACCGTGGTCCTGGGTTTCTCCCGTTTTCTGGATATGGAGATCAGTCAGGCCTGCGGCATCCTCTTTGACGACATTCTGTCCCTGATTCTCCAGGTGGTCATTGCCTTCACGGTGCTGGCCGGAGCGGACTACCTCTACCAGTGGTGGGACTACGAGCGGCAGCTGAAGATGTCCAAGCAGGAGGTCAAGGAGGAGTACAAGCAAACCGAAGGCGATCCCCAGGTGAAGGGGAAGATCAAGCAGATCCAGCGCCAGCGGGCCCAGCAGCGCATGATGCAGCAGGTGCCCAAGGCAGACGTGGTCATCCGTAACCCGACCCACGTGGCCGTGGCCCTGCGGTATAAGCCCGACAAGGACGATGCGCCGGTGGTGGTGGCCAAGGGCCTCGACGAGCTGGCGCTGCGCATCGTGTCGGTGGCCGAGGAAAACGGCGTGGCCATCGTAGAAAACGTACCCCTGGCCCGGAGCCTGTACGCTGATGCGGAGTTGGACCGGATGATCCCCATGGAGTTCTACGGACCCGTGGCGGAGGTGCTGGTCTACGTGCTGAAGCTGGACCGGGACGAGGAGCCCAAAGCATAAGCTGAGTTTGAAAACGCCGCCCGTAAGGGCGTTTACGATAGGATGAAAGAATGGCAAGACCTGATTTTTGGAAAGGACAGCGCCCATGAAGCGAATTCTCCAAAACGGCATAGCGCTCGCGGTAGTCGTCATTGTCCTGTTTATCGTCGTCCCGCTGCCTCTTGCGCTGCTGGACGTACTGCTGGTGGTCAATATCTCCCTGTCCATGCTGATCCTGGTGATTACCATGACGGTGTCGGACGCGTTGGATTTTTCCATATTCCCATCCCTGCTGCTGATTACCACCCTGTTCCGGCTGGGACTGAATATTTCTACCACCCGGCAGATTCTGGGCAACAACGGTAACGCCGGCAGCGTCATTCTGTCTTTCGGCAACATGATTACCCAGGGGAATATCGTCCTGGGCGTCATCATCTTCCTGATTATCGTGCTGGTCCAGCTGATCGTTGTGACCAAGGGCGCGGAGCGCGTCTCCGAAGTGGCGGCCCGGTTTACCCTGGACGCCATGCCCGGTAAGCAGATGGCTATTGACGCGGACCTTTCTTCCGGCCTCATCGACGAGCAGGGGGCCAAGGCCCGCCGGGCCAAGATCCAGAAGGAAGCCGACTTCTACGGCGCCATGGACGGCGCCACCAAGTTCGTCAAGGGCGACGCCACCCTGAGCCTCATCGTCACCGCCATCAACTTTGTGGGCGGACTGATTATGGGCGTGACCATCGGCAAGATGGAGATGGGCGCGGCGGTGCAGACCTACTCCATCGCCACCATCGGCGATGGTCTGGTCAGCCAGATCCCCTCCCTGATGATCTCCACGGCCACCGCCATGGTGGTTACCCGGACCGTGTCCGATGGAAGCCTCAACGACGACGTGGTCCGGCAGTTCCTGGGCCAGCCCAAGGCCATCCTCACGGCGGGCCTCGTCATTGCCCTGCTGGGCTGCATCCCCGGCACGCCCCATGTGCCGCTGCTCCTGGTAGGTCTGGGCCTTGCTGTCTCTGGGTGGTTTATCAGTACCCAGACCGACAAACAGCAGGCGGAGGTCGCCGCCGCCGAGGCCGCCGCGGCGGCGGTCCCGGAGGAGGCCCCCCAGCCCAGCGCCAACGAGTTCTACAAGGACATCAACAATGTGTACACCCTCCTGACGGTGGACCCCATCGAAATGGAGTTCGGCTACAGCCTCATTCCTATGGTGGATGAGAACAGCGGCGGCAAGCTCATCGGCCGCATTGTCATCTTCCGCCGGCAGTATGCCCAGGACATGGGCTTCGTGATTCCCTCCATCCGCTTCCACGACTCCTCCGCCCTGGGTACCAACCAGTACGTGGTGAAGATCAAGGGCGAGGAGGTGGCCCGGGGCGAGATCCTGGTGGATTACTATCTGGCCCTGGAGCCCGCTAACCCTACCGGGGAGATCGACGGGATCGAGACGGTGGAGCCGGCCTACGGCATCCCCTCCCGATGGATTCTGCCGGAGAACAAGGAAATGGCGGAAATTTACGGCTATACCGTTATCGACCCTCTGTCGGTGATGCAGACCCACCTGAGCGAGGTGGTCCGGTCCCACGCCTACGAACTGCTGGGCCGGGCGGAGGTGATCCAGCTGGTGGAGAACCTCAAGCGCACCTCCCCGGAGCTGGTGGAGGAGGCCATTCCCAATTTCCTCTCCTATGCCCACTTGGAGCGCATCTTACGCAATCTGCTGCGGGAGGGCGTGCCCATCCGGGATCTGGGAACCATCCTGGAGACTGCCGTGGATGCCCTGGCGGCCACCAAGGACCTGGATATGGTGACGGAGAACGTCCGCGGCGCCTTGGCCCGCACCATCACCCGCCGCTTCTGCGAGCACGGCCAGCTGCGGGTGGTTACCCTGGACGCCGAGGTGGAGAAGCGGGTCATCGCCTCTCTCAGCAAGAACGAGCAGGGCATCTACCTGGCGATGGGTCCCGACCTCATGCAGCAGATCGTCACCCAGCTGGCGGACCTCATCAAGAAATTCAACGACCTGGGCCAGACCCCCATTGTGCTGACCAGCCAGGTGATCCGGGTGTACTTCAGCCGGATGCTGGCCCAGTTCTATCCCAACCTGTACGTGCTGGCCTTCAATGAGATTACCAGCGACGTGCAGATCCAGTCCCTGGGGAATATCTCCCTGACTAGGGACAGCCAGAGAAAGGCGGCCGCCGTATGACCGGGGGGGGTGCCGCCCTGTCCATGGAGGAGCTGGGCTACACCCAGTCGGAGCTGGATGAAATGAGCAAGGAGGACCTCCTCCTGCTCTACCGCTCCAGCGGATGCCAGGAGCTGAAATGGCCCCTGGCCCTGCGGTACGTGGGGCTGGTGAAGTCCATTGCCCTGCAGGTGCGGGGGGTCTACTCCAGCTTCGCACAGGTGGATGACATCATTAACGAGGGCATTCTGGCTCTGGTGGGCGCTATCGACAAGTTCGATCCCGACAAGGGCATCAAGTTCGAGACGTTCGTCTCCAAGCGCATCCGGGGGGCGGTAATTGACCTGGCCCGCCGCCAGGATTGGGTTCCCCGCAGCGTGCGGCGGAAGGCCCGGGAGATTGACCAAGCCAGCGTGGAGCTCTACTCCGAGCTGGGGCGGTGTCCCACCGACGAGGAGATCGCCGGACGGCTGGGGGTCACCAGCCAGCAGTACCAGGAGGACCTGGCAAACTCCGCGCTGTGCAACCTGCTGAGCCTGGACTCCATTTTCGACGACCAGGAGCAGGGAGGCATGGACGTGGCCGACAGCGGCGGCGGAGGCCGGCCCGAGGACTCCCTGCTGCGCCAGGAGCTGCTGGACACCCTGGCGGAGGGGATTTGCTCTCTGCGGGAAAACGAGCAGATGGTGGTGTCCCTGTACTACCGGAAAAATCTCAGCATGAAGGAAATCGCCCAGGTGATGGAGGTCAGCGAGCCCCGTATCTCCCAGATCCACTCCCGGGCCATCCAGAAGCTGAAATTGTATATGAAGCAGTACATGAACGGGGAAAAGTGATCCCCAGCGTTGAGAGGAGAGACTATATATGTTCAGAGGCTTTTATCAGCTGACCTCCGCCATGCTCAGCCATGGCCGCCGGCTGGACGTCATTTCCAACAACATGACCAACGTCTCTACCGCCGGTTATAAGGCCGAGCGGTATACCGACAGCACCGCCTTCCGGGAGGTTATTCTCAGCCGGGTGGGCAACAAGGACAAGGTCAATACCGAGGAGATCGGTCCCTACGCCTACATCCTGGCCCCCGACCAGCAGTATACCGACTTTACGCAGGGCTCCCTGGAGGAGACGGAGCTGCCTCTGGATTTCGCCATCGAAGGGGACGGCTTCTTCGCCATTGAGTGGGACGGCGAGGTGGCCTATACCCGGGCGGGGAGCTTCAACCTGGACGAGGAGGGCTTCCTGGTGCTGCCGGGCCAGGGCCGGGTGCTGGACGCCAACCGTCAGCCCATCCGGATGGCTACGGACAACATCTACGTCGATGCCGACGGCGGCATTTTCACCATGGAGGACCGCAATCTGATCGCCAACCTGGGGGTGTTCGCCTTCCAGGATACCGATGCTCTGGAGCGCAACGACCACGGCCTCTTCACTGGCGGCCAGCCCCAGGCCAGCACCGGCTATACCATCCACCACGGCATGGTGGAGCGCTCCAACGCCAACATGATTCAGGAAATGGTGGCTATGATGGGCACCCAGCGGGCCCTCCAGAGCGCGGCCCAGATGAGCAAAATCTATGACCAGGTCATGACCAAGGATACTACCGAGCTGGGCCGCCTGTAAGGCGGAGGGGCTCGGTCTGCGGAATACAGAAAGTGAGGTGCGCGCCATATGAATATGTCATTTTATACCGCCGCTGTGGGCGCCTTTCAGCAGCAGCTGCGCATGGACGTCCAGTCCCACAACATCGCCAACGTCAACACCCAGGGCTACCGCTGTGAGCGGGTGGCCTTCGGCGAGCTGATGAACCGGGATGTGGAGGGCATCAACGGCGACAACCTGCCCAAGGGTACCGGCGCAAGGATGATCCATGCGCCCATCGACACCACCACCCGGGGGTTCAAGGACACGGGGATGACCTTCGACTTTGCCATCAACGGCGACGGCTTCTTCGCCGTGTACGATCCGGCGACCCAGGAGGTTTCCTTCACCCGGGACGGCGCTTTCGAAATGAACGAGTTCCAGATCCCCCCCGCCGAGGATGCGGAGCCGGAGTACGACGAGAACGGGGAGCTCATTGAGCCGGAGCCCACCACCGTATGGCGGCTGAGCGACAACTTCGGCCGCTGCGTGCTGGACTCCCAGGGCAACTTTATCGTTATCGACCCGGAGAACCGGGAGGCGGACCTGGATGTGGGCGTATTCGATTACGCCATCCACTACGGTATGCTCCACACCCGGGATAACCGGCTGATCCCCACGGAGCTCAACGGTCAGCTGTACCTGGGTACCGGGCAGGTGATGCGGGGGATGCTGGAAATGAGCAACACCGATCTGACCCAGGAGTTTATCAAGGTGATCGAGTCCCAGCGGGCGTTCAGCTACTGCCTGAAGATGGTGACCACCACCGACGAGATCGAGACGACCTTCAATAACCTGAGAGGGTAACGGGGAGGGCTGCATATGAACATCAAGAGCTTTGACCAGCTGAATTCCCTGGAGCTGGACACTTTGCGGGAGATTGGCAGCATCGGTACCGGAAATGCGGCCACCGCTCTGGGCCAGCTGCTGGAGCGGGAGGTGCGCATCACCCTGCCGGAGGTGCGGATCATGGGCTATAACGAGGCCATCGACTGGATCGGCGGCCCGGAGGCGGTCACCGCCGGCGTGCTGGTGGGCATGGGAGGCCAGATGAGCGGCGTTATGCTGTCGGTGCAGCAGCTGGAGTTTGTCAACCTGGTGCTGGACGCCATGCTGGGCGTACAGATCAGCGACTATGGAGAGCTGGACGAAATGCACCAGTCCACCCTGATCGAAGTGGGCAACATCCTGATTTCCACCTTTATCAATGCTTTGTCCGGCCTGTCCGGCATTGCTGTGAACCTGACGGTCCCCGCCTTTGCGGTGGATATGCAGGGGGCCATCCTAGCTGTGCCCATGGCTATGTACGGCGGAACCAGCGACTATCTTATGACTATTGGAGGGAATTTCGTCTGCGGCGGCAAACAGGTCCCCTGCCACCTGCTGCTCTCGCCTGACGTGCGCTCCCTGAATTTCTTACTGGCAAAGCTGGGCGTTGCGGAATGAATGATAAGATTACTGTCGGGATTGCGGATATGAAGATGGCCAAGGGCTCCGGCGTCCTGATTACATACGCCCTTGGCTCGTGTATCGGTTTATGCTTTGAGGACCCGGTTCTGCACCTGGGGGCGCTGCTGCACGTGATGCTGCCCATGAATATGGAGGCGGGAAGAAAGAACGCCTTTAAGTACGCGGACACCGGCATCCGGGAGACGCTCCGCCAGATGACGGGGAAGGGCGCCCAGAAAAGCCGTATTACGGTGAAGATTGCCGGCGGGGCCAAGATGTTTGAGGTCAACGGCGGCAGTCTGGGCAACATCGGACAGAGGAATATTGAGAGCGTCCACACCATTCTCCGGCAGGAGGGCATCCGCTTGACTGCGGAGGACGTGGGGGGCAAGGTGGCCCGCACCCTGCTCTTTGACGTAGCCAGCGGGCAGGGGTGCATCCGCTCCTATGGCCGGCAGGATGTGTTCTTTTGAGACAGTACAGGCACATAATTTATTAGAGATGGGAGTGTCAGAGAATGGCTGAAGCGCAGAACAGCCGGATCCTGCTGGAGTCCGGTACCAATGAGATTGAGATCATGAAGTTTACCATCGGGGGGAATCTGTTCGGCATCAATGTGGCCAAAGTCCGGGAGATCATGATCTCCGAGCCGGTGAAGCCCATGCCCCACGCCCACCCGGCGGTGGAGGGCATCTTCAAGCCCCGGGACGCGGTGCTGACGGTGGTGGATCTGCCCAGGTATCTGGGCATGGAGCAGGAGAAGAGCCCCAAGGATATTTTCATCATCACCAATTTCAACAAGATGTTTATCGCCTTCCGGGTTCACACGGTGGTGCGCATCGACCGCATTTCCTGGACGGACATTCAGAAGCCGGATAAGACGGTTTCCGGCGGCGCCGAGGGCGTGGCTACCGGCATCGCCCAGTGCGAGGGCGGGGACCTGGTGACCATTCTGGACTTTGAGCGCATCGTTGCGGAGATCGCGCCGGAGACGACGATTCAGATTTCCGAGGTGGAGAGCCTGGGGCCCAGGGACCGGAACGACAAGCCCATCTGGGTAGCGGAGGACTCCGTCCTTCTCAGCAAGATGATCGGGGACTCCCTGCGGAAGGCCAACTATGTGAACCTCCAGATGTTCCCCAATGGTCAGGAGCTCTGGGACGCCCTGTCGGCCATCCCTGACGACAGGGACCTGGACCGCCGGGTGGCGCTGATCATCACCGATATCGAGATGCCCCAGATGGACGGCCACCGGCTGACCAAGCTGGTGAAGGACAGCCCCCGGTT
>VSNB01000012.1 GCA_009774055.1 Clostridiales bacterium | reverse complement strand
AGGCCTATATTCTTGCTTCCGCTCTTCACATACGTGTGTTCTTCTATGAGCTCGGCCCATGATAAACGCCGGGGCCCGCTCTTCTATCTTATCCAAGGATTTAGAACATCTCAATATAAGCGTCCCGCTCCGCGCCTACGGAGACATACTTGATGGGACACTTCACCGCCTTTTCCAGGTAGGCGATGTAGTCCAGCGCCGCCTGGGGCAGGTCCTCCTTCTTCTGGCACTTGGATACGTCGCCGAAGCCGGGGAAATACTCGTAAATGGGCTTGGCCCGGTTCAGCCGGCCACCAGTGGGGAAATCCTCTACCCGCTCGCCGTCCACCTCGTAGGCCACGCACACGGGCACCTTCTCCATGCCGCTGAGCACGTCCAGCTTGGTCAGGGCGATCTCCGTAGCCCCCTGCATCATCACGCCGTAGCGGCTGGCCACCACGTCGAAACCGCCCACCCGGCGGGGCCGTCCCGTGGCCGCGCCGTACTCGCCGCCGGCTTCCCGGAGGGCGTGGGCCTCGTCGCCGAAGAACTCACAGGTGAAGGGTCCCTCGCCCACGCAGCTGGAGTATGCCTTCATAATGCCGATGGAGCTGTCCAGCTGATGGCCGGGGATGCCTGCCCCCACGGGGGCGTAGGCCGCGATGGAGGAGGAGCTGGAGGTATAGGGGAAAATGCCGAAGTCAATGTCCCGCAGGGCTCCCAGCTGGGCCTCGAAGAGCACGTTCTGCCCATCGGCAATGGCCTTGTTGAGGTACAGGGTGGTGTCGCAGATATAGTCCGTCCAAGGCAGGCCGAACTCCCGCAGCCAGGCCATCATGTCCGAAGCCTGGATGGGCTCGTGCCCGTAGCCGCGCTCCACCGTCAGGTTCTTCCACTCCACGATATCCGCCAGATGCTCGGCATGGTCCTCCAGATCCAGCAAATCGCCCATGCGGAGGGTCTTTTTCATATATTTGTCCGCATAGACGGGGGCGATGCCCCGGCGGGTGGAGCCGAACTTCTTCCCCGCCAGCCGGTCCTCCTCCAGGCCGTCCAGCAGCTTGTGATAGGGCATGCAGATGGTGGCCTTGTCGCTGATTTTGAGGCTCTCCGGCGTGACCTCGATGCCACCGTCCCGGAGGCGCTGTACCTCGCCGCACAGGTGCTCCAGGTCGATGACCATGCCCGGGCCCAGCACGTTCACCGTGCCCGCGCGGAGGATGCCGGAGGGCATGAGGTTGAGGATGAACCGGCCCCGGTCGTTGACCACGGTATGGCCGGCGTTGTTGCCGCCCTGGTAGCGGACGACCACGTCGTAGCGCTCGCTGAGCAGGTCCACCATGCGGCCCTTGCCCTCGTCGCCCCAGTTGATGCCCACGATTGCAGTTAACATTTTTCGTTCCCCCAGACTATCTGTCGTATACCGGCGCGTTCCGTCACATGGACACGCCGTTTATTAGCATAACACAGCCCGCCGGCAAAAACAATCCCCTCTTTTATATGATTTGCTGCGGAGGGGCAAAAAAGACGGATTTATCCATCCGTGGGCAGCGGCGGCTGCTCTCTGTCCGTCGTTATGGCATTTTCCTGAACATAGGGATTCAGCGTGGTGAAGCCGTCCAAAAAATAGTTGTACAAATCCAGCTGGTACTCCGCCGCATCCTCCCCCGTCCCCAGAGAGAAGACCAGGGCAACCCGCATGGTGTAGTCAAACCACATCTCGTTGCCAATGTGGACTTCCGTACCGTAGTATTCCTCCAGAAACGCCCGCCAGTTTTCCGCATAGGCATAGATATGCTCCGAGCCGGCGTTGGAGAGGCTGCTTTTTCCGTATCGCATACTGGAGAGTGAAATCAGGAACGCCTTCCCGGATGCGTCGTCCAGCCAGACATAAAAAGTCCCCTCTCCTTCCCCCCTATCCCAGTCAAGAGTCCAGGTGGGGATGGAAACGCTCCCGTCGTTGGCGCACAGTATCTGGGGATAGATCGTTGGAAGGGTCGAAACCGGGTATTCCATCAGTCCGAATTGGGTCAGCTCCTTTATAAGCTCCTCGGCTGCGGCCAGGACCTCCGCCTGGGTCATGCGGGCATCCTCCGCCCATTCGTTCTCCGCGATATAATAATCCGAACCGGCGATCAGCCTCAGCGTCCGGCCCAGGTCTGTCTCCTGCCGGAGGGTCAGGCTGAAGGAATCGAAATCCCGAACCTCCGTCTCTCCCTCCCTGGCGTCCTGGAAATACGATGCGGCGAAGGGCATCGCCGCTCCCGCCGCCACCAGCAGCATGGTAAACAGCGGCAGCCAGAGCCGCCTGAGTCGTTTCATGGCCTCCCTCCTCTCAGCTCCACAGCGACGCAGGCCCCATGGGGCACGTCGGCGCGGTTGGCAAATTGAATGCTCCCGTTATGGAACGCCGCGATCTCCTGGCACAGGGCCAGCCCCAGGCCAAAGCCCCCCTGCTTCCGGGAGCGGGCCTTGTCCACCCGGTAAAACGCCTCCGTCAGATGCGCCAGAGCCTCCTGGGGAATGCCCCTGCCGGTGTCCAGCACCTGGATGCGGCAGCCGTCAGGGAGCATTTCCTGGCGGAAGAGGATGGAGCCGCCCTGGCCCATGGCCTTCTGGGCGTTGTCCGCCAGGTTCAGCAGCAGCGACCAGGCCAGGTCCGGCTCCAGCAGGCAGGTCCCCGGCCGGCAGTCACAGCGCACCGTAATCTTCCGGACGGCCAGCAGGGGCCGCAGGCGGTCCGCCAGCTCCTCCACCAGCTCCGCCGGACTGACCTCCACGAAGGGCAGGTCCCGCTCCTTCACCACCAGCAGCTCCAGCAGCTTCCGGGAGAGGTTGGACAGGCGCTTGCCCTCGGAGTAGAGGTAGTCGGCGGCCTCGGCCTGCTCGGCGGGGGTGAGGCCGCCGCCCCGGAGGAGGTCGGCGTAGCCGATGAGGCTGGTCATGGGGGTCTTCATTTCGTGGGCGAAGCTGCCTACAAACCGCTCCTGCCGCTCCATGGCCTGTTGGAGCTCCGCAATGTTCCGCTCCATCCGCTCCGCCATGCGGTTGAAGTCCTGGGAGACGGCGGCGATCTCGTCCTCGCTCCGGATGGGCACCCGGCTGGAGAACCGCCCGGAGGCGATGGCCCGGGAGGCCCGGGACAGCTGCGTCAGCGGCGCGGTCAGCAGGCGGGAGACCGTGTAGGACGCGGCGGCGCACAGCAGCGCCATGACGCCGAACACCCGCAGGTAGGTCCTCTGCTGGCTCCGGCGCATGGCATAGAGGGTGGAGACGTCGTGGGCGGTATGGAGGCAGAGGGCCTCGCCGTTGGTTTCCACCACGCCGGAGAGGATCAGGTAGTGGGAATCCAGCCCGTAGCGGACCACGCGGATCAGGCAGCTGCCGGGCTCCGGCGGCGCCAGCTCCTGGAGATAGTCGGAGAGGGCCGCGCCCGACTGGTAGAGGACGGCGTCCTCCGTGGACAGGGACAGCGCCGACCAGACAGAGCGGTTCTGCTGGCACAGCTGCTCCATGGTCCCGGCTATGGCCTCCGTGTCCAGGTAGGGGTCCAGGCCGTTGACAATCTGAAGCGCGCTCCAGGCCATGCGGTAGGAGGAGAAGGCCGCGTCCTTCTCCCGCTCCAGGGAGTCGTTGAAAAAGCCGGAAATGAGGAGGCTGCCCCCCGCCCCGAAGAGGAGCGACAGCACCGCCAGCATCCACAGCGTCATCTTTACCCGGAACTTCATACGCACCCTCCCAAAAGGTCCTTTTCCGCCGCCTTCGCCGTTGTTACTTCCGAACCGAAAGGTCGGAAGTCACATTTGCCATATTTTGCGGTTGCCGCTGTTTACAGCGGCGAGCAAAACGGCTTGCATCAAATGTATTATTTCCGAGCTTTAAGCTCGGAAATAATAACACGCGGGGAGATATGAAACACGCCTATGCCTCCAGGCGGTAGCCCACCTTGTTCACCGCCCGCAGCATCGTCTCCCAGCCCACCTTCTTCCGCAGCCGCTGGACGTGGAGGTCCACGGCCTTGCTGCCGAAGGGGTAATCCCCGCCCCAGACCCGCTCATAGATGGTTTCCCGGTACATGGCCCGCCGGGGATTCCGGGCGAAGAGGAGGAGCAGGTCGTACTCGGTTTTGGTCAGGCTGATCTCCTCCTCCCCCCGCCACACCCGCATGGAGGCGGTGTCGATCTTCACTCCGCCGATCTCCAGCACCATGTCGCATTTCTTGTACCGCCGCAGCACCACGTCCACCCGGGCCAGCAGCTCGATGGTGTCAAAGGGCTTGACGATATAGTCTTCCGCCCCCAGCCGCAGGCCCTTCACCCGGTCCGCCACCGCCCCCTTGGCGGTGAGGAAGATCACGGGGATCTCCAAAGGCCGGATGTACTCCATGAGTTCGAAGCCATCCACCTCCGGCAGCATCACGTCCAGGAGGATCAGGTCGAAGGATGGCTCCCGCTCTAGCAGGTCCGCCGCCTCCGCGCCATCATAGGCGCAGGTACAGTGGAAGCCCTCCTTGGTCAGGCTCAAACGGATGAGGTTGGAGATCGGCTTTTCATCCTCTACAATCAGAACGCGCAGCATGGGCAGGCACCTCTTTCTTTATGTCGTGCAGTTAAACTATATCATTCCGGCATCAAAACGGCAACAAAAAAATGGGCGGGAGCCGAAGCCCCGCCCATAAAGCGCCCGTTACAGACGCCAGATATCCTCGTTGTACTGCTTGATGGTGCGGTCCGAGGAGAAATAGCCGGACTTGGCAATGTTCACCAGCATCTTCCGGGCCCAGGCCTTCCGGTCGCCGTACTGGCGGACCGCCAGGTCCTTGACGGAGATATACTCCTCCAGGTCCAGCAAGGCCATAAACCAGTCCTTGCCCTTGATGTCCCGCCAGAGGGCCGCCAGGTCCTTTGCGTCACCCAGCTCCAGCAGCTCCGGGGACAGCAGGAAGTCCACCAGCCTCTCCACCCGGGGCGTATGGTAATAGTCCAGAGCCCGGTACCGCTCGCCGCCCTTGTCATCGTAGAGGTGGATCACCCGGTCGCTGTGCGCTCCGAAGGTGTAGATGTTGCCCGGCCCCACCAGCTCCGCGATCTCCACGTTGGCCCCGTCCATGGTGCCCAGGGTCACCGCGCCGTTGGCCATCAGCTTCATGTTTCCGGTGCCGCTGGCCTCCTTGGAGGCCAGGGAGATCTGCTCTGAAATGTCGGCGGCGGGGATCAGCCGCTCCGCCCAGGTGACGTTGTAATTCTCAATCATCGCCACCCGCAGCCAGGGGCGCACAACGGGATCGTTCTCAATGAGCTCCTGCAGGCAGAGGATCAGATGGATGATGTGCTTGGCCATGACATAGGCCGGGGCGGCCTTGGCCCCGAAAAGCACGGTGATGGGACGCTCCGGAATACGGCCCGCCTTGATATCCAGGTATTTCTGGACAATATACAGGGCGTTCATCTGCTGGCGCTTGTATTCGTGGAGGCGCTTGATCTGGACATCAAAGATGGATGTGGGGTCCAGATCGATGCCCTGGGCCTCCCGCAGCTGGCGGCAGAACCGCTCCTTGGCGTTCTGCTTCACCACCAGCAGCCGCTCCAGCACGCGGTCGTTGTCCATGAAGTCCATCAGTCCCACCAGTCGTCCTGGGTCCTGCCGCCAGCCGGGGCCGATGCACTGGTCAATGAGGGCGGTGAGGTCCGGGTTGCATGCCTCCAGCCAGCGGCGGAGGGTGACGCCGTTGGTCTTGTTGTTGAATTTCCGGGGATAGAGGTCGTAGAACCGCTTCAGCTCCGCCTTCTTCAGAATCTCCGTGTGGAGGGCGGCCACGCCGTTGACGGAATAGCCGTAATGGATGTCCATGTGGGCCATATGGACCAGGTTTTTCTCGTCCAGGATGGCGGCGGCAGGATCGGGGCAGGCCTCCCGGACCCGGCGGTCCAGCTCCCGGATCACCGGGACCAGCCGGGGAGCCGCCTTCTCGATGAAGGCCAGGGGCCACTTCTCCAGCGCCTCGGCCAGAATGGTGTGGTTGGTGTAGGCGCAGGTCCGGCTGACCTGATCCACAGCCTGGTCCATGGTGAGGCCCCGCTCCGTCAGCAGGCGGATCAGCTCCGGAATCACCATGGAGGGGTGGGTGTCGTTGATCTGGACGGCCGTGTGCTCCGCCAGACTTTCGGGGCCATAGCCCCGCTCCTCCAGCTCCTCCAGAATCAGCTGCGCTCCGGCGGATACCATGAAGTACTGCTGGTACACCCGCAGCAGCCGGCCCGCCTCGTCGGCGTCGTCGGGATAGAGGAAGCTGGTGAGGTGGCGGGCGATGTCCGTCTTGTCAAAATCGATGCCGTTTTCCGGCGGCGGAGCGGGCTCCTCCACGTCGAAGAGGTGGAGGCGGTTGGCCTTATCGTTGTACGCGCCGGGGACCGCCGCGTCCCACAGCCTCGCCGTCAGGTCAAAGCCGCCGAAGGAGACGGTATAGCGCTTCCCCGTGGGGATGAGCCAGCTCTCCGCCTCCATCCAGGGGTCGGGGGTTTCTTTCTGCTTGTTGTCCTCGAATTTCTGGCGGAACAGGCCGTAATGATAGCACAGGCCCACGCCGTCCCCCCGGAGGCCCAGGGCGGCGATGGAGTCCAGGAAACAGGCCGCCAGGCGGCCCAGACCGCCGTTGCCCAGGGAGGGCTCCGGCTCCTGCTCCTCCACCGCGTTCAGGTCATGGCCCCAGGAGGCCAGCAGCTCCCGGACCTGGTCCCGCAAACCCAAGGCAAGCAGATTGTTGTCCAGCAGCTTCCCCACGAGGAATTCCGCGGAGAAGTAGTAGAGCTTCCTCTCCCCTCCCGGGGCCGGCCGCTCCTGGGTCAGATTCCGGGTCAGAACCAGCAGGGCCTCGTACAGCTGCCGGTCGCCGCACTGCTCCGGCGGCAGGCCGAACCGCTCCCGGGTAATCTGTCCAATACGCTCCTTCAGATCCATGGTTAAAACAAACTCCTTTCAAAACATAAGGCGAATCCGCCTGAAACAACGTTGAAATATTTTATTGCCGCGCCTTCACGGCATCGGCGTATTCCTTCAATTCCCGCTTTTTCTCCTTGGAGAGCGCACTGAGCTCCGTCTGACAGACCGCGCCCTCCAGTGCGTACAAATGAACCAGGCAGACCTGGGGATACGCCTCCTTCAGTTTCCGGAACGCCTCCCTCGGCCCCTCCGCCATCAGCGCTTCGGCGGAGTCGATTCCCACCGCCGTCAACTTCCGCGCCATTTCCTTTCCGATATTCATCATAGATGTCAATTCCGCCATATACGTCTCCTGTTTCGGGCGCCCATCGGCCAGTACCGGCGCACGCTTTCGCCTCTCTTTTAGAACCTGTATTCACAGGCGGAGAATGCTGGATGAGCGAGGGATTTTACCGCCCTGCAAGGCAAAAAACCGCAGGAATACTGGACGTATTTCAAGATTTTTTAACGCGGCAGGGTGGTGAAAGACCCGGCCAGACGGCGTCCAACGCCTGTGAATACGGGCTCTTACAGATTGAAATGCGCCTTGATCCGCCTTGCCGCGTCCTCCGGAGAAAGGTCCGTATTGTCAATCCTGATATAGTTCTCAAACGGGACCTCGCCGTCATAACTCTCCATACGGTGCTGGGCGTCATCGGTAATGAGCCGCCGGTTTGAGGCGGCAGTATCCCGCTTCGAGGGCTTGTTTTTCAGCCTGTTCTCACTGACGTTTCGTTGAAGGCGGACATCCCTCGCGGCCACAAGCTCTGCATAATAAAATTCCACATCCGAGCTTCTCTGTTTGAAAATTTTCTTCACATGCTCGATATATTCCCAATCTGACGGCATATCGAAGGCCCACATATAGGTGAAGATCATACCATATTGACCCGAGGAGGCGAATTCCTCAAAAACAACCTCCCGCAGGCGGTTGATTACCGCAGGGTGAAAGCCGCCGAAAATCTCTATGACCGGCTCGATTGCCATATGGTTATGGAACAGTCTGAGTTCCGTTATGTTCATCAATTCCTGCCCTACGGTCATTTTCCCAACGGCGGCATCGCCAATGATAAAAACCAGCTTCATGATAGAGCCTCCTCAAAGCGTCACACAGCTTTCCGAAAAATTTGCAAAATATCGCAGAAGTAAAATCCGTTCCGGCGCAAATACTACCTCCAGCGCGAATCATGCGCTATTTTGGGAAGGAGGAAGATTCAGATGAAAAAAGCAGCTCTGCTTGCAGCCGCCCTGGCCATGGTGCTCTCCCTGGCGGCCTGCGGCAACAGGGACGACAGTACGCCCGACGATCCGGCCGCCGGCGGCGGAACCATGGACAACAACGACCCCGGCGTCAATAACAACGGGATCACAAACGGCAGCCGCCCCGGCGACGGGATTACGGACAGCAGCGGCCTCGGAGGAAGTAACGGCGGTACCGCAGGAAGCGCCGCCCCCGGCGGCAGCGTAACCGGCGGCGTCCCCGACTCCAGCCTGGACAACAGCGCGGGAACCGGCTCCAATGGTTCCCTCACGGGCTCCGGCAATGATACCGGCACAGGCGCCGACAATGCCGGGACGCCTGCAGGCCGCAGCCGGGTAGGCGACGACCTGCGCCGTGCGGCGGACAACGTGGGCGATGCAGTCACCGGCATGGTGGACGAGGGCCGCAGCGCCGTCGCCCGGGGTACCCGCACCACCACCTTTCAGCGGATGCTGGACAACGCCCGGGTCCACGATGTGGACGGAGTGCTGACCGACGGCGAGAACAGCCGCTGGTAACACCTCTGCGGGAGAAGCGCGGAGACTGGGGGCGCGCCCCGGCCTCCGCGCTTTTCTTACGGCTACTCCGTCCAGTCGGCCACGGGCCTGGGCTTTTCGCCGGGGAGAAGGGGAATCTGGATATATTGGTCATACTTCTCCCGGCCGAAATGCTGGAGATAGATTTCCTGGTGCTTTTTGATGACCTCCGACTCCTCCGGTATGGAGCCGGCCCAGCAGATGGTCTTGAAGTGAACGCCGAAGAGGGCGCTGTCATAGCCCAGGGTCACCGCCCCGTTCCGGGCGTAAAACCCCAGGCGGCGCAGAATCAGCCCGTCCGAGGCCGGGTCGCCGGAGGGCGCTTCGGACTCGCCGATGAAAACGGTGTCTGAAGGATAGCGGGCCAGCGCCATTTGCAGCAGCTTTCCGCCTGTGCCGCCGTTCCGCTTTCCGGCGGGAACGCAGAGATAGTCGATCAGGATGTACCGCCCGTCCTCGTGCTTCCACAGCAGGATGTAGCCAAGGGCCTCCCCCGCCTCGCCGTACAGGCACAGCGGGTCGTAGGTCCCCCGCCGCCGCATGGCCTCCATGGCCTTCAGGGGCTTCAGCTCCGCGGGGGGAAACGCCTCCTTCAGATCCGTCTCATATGCTTTTTTCAATTCCTCCGGGGACATAACGCTCAGATGCATGATGTCAGCTCCAATTTCATAATCATGGCGTCCTCTTTCGGGACCAGGTAGTAATTTTTCCGCCGGCCCACCTCCCGGTAGCCCAGCTTCTCATAAAGGGCCAGCGCCTCTCGATTGGAGGGCCGTACATCCAGAAAGAGGCTGTCCAGCCCGTGCTCCTGTCCATAGCGGCGGAAGGCATCCAGCAGGGCGGACGCAATTCCCTGCCGCCGGGCCTCCGGGCGGACGGCGATGTTGTCCACGCTCCCCTCGTCCAACACGGCGGTGAAGAAGAGATAGCCTAGGACGCCCCCGTCCTCCGCCAGAGCCAGCAGGGACACGGTGTTCTCGCAGGCCAGAGCCTCCTCTATCAGCCGCCGGGACCAGGGGTCCCCCGGAAAGCAGATTTTTTCCAGCTCCGCTACCTGATCCAGATGGGCGATGGTCATAGGGATGATTTGATAATTCATATGTCACTTCGCCTCCAGCCAGTTCTTCCCGCTGTGGGCCTCCGCCGTCAGGGGGACCGCCAGTTCGTATACGCCCTCCATCTCCTCGGCGAGGAGGACCTTCACCGGCTCCGCCTCGTCCTCCGGGCACTCTACGATCAGTTCGTCGTGAACCTGCATGATCAGCCGGGCCTCCAGCTTTTCTTTTTTCAGCCGCTGGAAAACCCGGACCATGGCCAGCTTGATGATATCCGCCGCCGCCCCCTGGATGGGCATATTCAGCGCCACCCGTTCGCCGAAGGAGCGGGTATTGAAATTGCTGGCCTTGATCTCCGGCAGGGCCCGGCGGCGGCGGAACATGGTTTCCACATAGCCGTCCTTCCGGGCCTTTTCCACCACGCCGTCCATATACGCCTTCACCCCCGGGAACCGGGAGAAATAGGCGTCCATATACGCCTTGGCCTCCGCCACCGTCACCCCCAGGTCCTGGGACAGGGAGAAGGCGGAGATACCGTAGACGATGCCGAAATTCACCGCCTTGGCCGCCCGGCGCATATTGGGCGTCACCTGCTCCAGGGGCACGTTGAACACGTGGGCGGCGGTGACCGTATGGAAGTCCTCTCCAGAGAGGAACGCCTCCTGCATGGCCCGGTCCCCGGAGACGTGGGCCAGCAGCCTGAGCTCGATCTGGCTGTAGTCCGCGTCCACCAGGATCTTTCCCGGCTCCGCCGTAAACATGCGGCGCAGTTCGCTGCCCAGCTCGGTGCGGGTGGGGATATTCTGGAGGTTGGGCTCCGTGGAGCTGAGCCGCCCGGTAGCGGTGACGGTCATCTGGAAGCTGGTGCGCACCCGGCCGTCGGGGGGAATGACCTTCATCAGGCCGTCCACATAGGTGCTCTTCAATTTGGCGTACTGCCGGTACTCCAGTACCTCCCCCACGATGGGGTGCTGGCCCCGAAGCTTGTCCAGGACCTCCGCGTTGGTGGAGTAGCCGGTCTTGGTCTTTTTATAAGCGGGCATCCCCAGCTTTTCAAAGAGGACCTCCCCCAGCTGCTTAGGGGAATTAATGTTGAATTTTCCCGCGTAAGAGTAGATTTTCTCCTCCAGGGTTTCCAGCGCGGCGGACAAGGTTTCCCCGAAGGACTGCAGCGCCCTGGCGTCCACCCGGAACCCCGCGTCCTCCATCTCCGCCAGCACCCGGCACAGGGGCAGCTCCACGTGGAAATACAGCCAGTCCGCGCCTGTCTCCTTCAGCTGGGGCAGCATAACCTCGTACAGGGCGTCCACGGCGGACACATAGCGGAGGAAGGACGCCTCCGCCCGGGCGGCGTCCCCCAGCAGGGAGAAGGCGTCCGGGTCCAGGTGGAGGGGCTTTGGCAGCTCCTCCTTGAACCAGGAGGCAAACAGGCGGGCGGCATCGTAATGCCCCGCCGTGGCGTCCAGCAGATAGCCCGCCAGGGCGGTGTCAAAAACGAAGCCCTCCGCCGGCAGACCGTTTTCCAGCAGCGTCCGGGTCAGGTCCTTCACATCGTGGGAAACCTTCTTAATGTCGGGGGAAAACAGGGCGGACAGCAGCTTGTTCCAGTCTCCGCCGTAGCGGCTGAAATAGAATCCGCACGCGATGGCGGCATCCTCCCCGGTCCGGCACTGGACAGCCACGGCGGACAGGTCCGGCAGGGCCAGCAGGGCCACGTGGTCCGCGCTCCGGAAGGCTTCCAGCAGGCGCTCCGCCTGGTCCTCCCCCTCCGCCTGCTCCACATGGAGGGCAAAGGATGCTGCCTCCGGCTTTTCCGCCTTCGGGCCCTCCTGGGCGGTAAGGCCCATTTTTTCAATCAGCTTGTTGAATTCCAGGCGCAGGAACACCTGATACAGCTCCGGCTTTGCCGGCCGGCGCAGGTTCTCCGCCGGGTCGAACTCCAGGGGCGCGTCGGTAACGATGGTGGCCAGGCGATAGCTCATCCGGGCATCCCTCTCCCCCTCGGCCAGCCTTTTGAGGGCGGCGGGCTTGGCCTCTGCGTCCGGCATGGCCTCATAGAGGGCATCGACGGTCTGGTATTTCTGCACCAGGGCCATGGCGGTCTTTTCTCCGATGCCCTTTACACCGGGGATGTTGTCGGAGCTGTCCCCCATGAGGGCCTTCAGGTCGATGATATGGATGGGGTCGAAGCCGTAGGCTTCCCGGAAGCTCTCCGGCGTCATATCCTTGGTGGTGGTCTGGCCCATGCGGGTGGAAACCAGCTTCACCTTGGTCTTGTCCGTGATGAGCTGGAGACTGTCCTTGTCCCCGGTGACCGCCACGCACGTCCAGCCGGCGGCCTCGCACTTCCGGGAGATGGTGCCGATAAGGTCGTCCGCCTCATATCCCGCCAGCTCGTAGCGGGGTACGTCCATGGCGTCCAGGACCTCCTTCAGCACCGGCATCTGCTGGGCCAGCTCCTCGGGCATGCCCTTGCGCTGGGCCTTGTAGCCCTCGTATTCCAGGTGGCGGAAGGTGGGCTCCCGGCGGTCGAAGGTGACGCACAGAGCCTCCGGCTTCTCCTCCTCCAGCAGCCGCTGGAGGGTGGTGACGAAGCCGTAGACGGCGTTGGTATACAGTCCGTCCCGGGTGGTCAGGGGCCGGACGCCGTAAAAGGAGCGGTTGACGATGCTGTTGCCGTCGATGACCATCAGCTTCATAAGGGGTCCTCCTGTATGTCCGAATGTTTCTATGGAAGAGTATACCACATTCTGGGGAGATTACAACGTTTTTCATACGTCACTATTCACAAACGCTTTCCGCTGTGCTATACTCTGCCTGTCAAATCCAGCGGGCGGGCCGGAACCGCCCCGGACCAACGGAGGAAAACGATATGGATCGAGACTTTGTTTACAGCGGCGAGCCAAACGGCTTGAATCAAATTTCTTATTTCCGCGCTTTAAGCTTGGAAATAAGAAAAACTGCATCAAAGGAAGTACCAAATACCGTTATGATCGTATAAAGCACCTCGAATGACGGATTTGCATTCCCCGCCTATGAATACAGGCTCTAAGGTGGCCGTGGTGGCCGGGCAGATTTCTGTACCTTTACTCTGCCGTATATATCGTATGAATCACAATGATATAAAAAGCGCTGTACCACCTTGGCCACAGGACAGGAAACAGCTGCGGCGCAATGGTTTCAAATGGCACAGACTACTCTTTTTTTGCTGTGCAGCGGCTAGGCCACAAAAGTCCCGGCCAGACGGCGTGCATCGGTTGTGAATACAGGTTCTGACACCCTGGAAGTGTATGAACTCCACGCATTCGTCGTAAAAGGCGCCGCAAATGCGCTGCGTATTTACTCCGGCCTATAAGTCTTGAAAAATTCAAAGCCGGCGAATCCGACATTGCGCCCATTCTGAACCGTGCGGCAGCCGCCAAAGACAGCCCCCCGGTAAAGGCCCCGCACGGGGCTTTTACCGGGGAGCTTCGTATTTAGGTGTGCCAACGATACTGTTACCGAAGGCGGAATGTCTTGACCAGCTGCCTCAACACGCTGGCCTGGGCGCTGAGCTCCTGGCTGGTCGCCGCGCTCTCCTCCGCTGTAGAAGAGTTGGTCTGGACGACGCCGGTAATCTGCCCGATCTGCTCTTGAATCTGCTCCACCGCTTCCGCCTGGAGCTGCGCGTCTGCGGCAATCCCGTTGATGGTTTCCTCAATCCCGCGCGCACCCTCTACCACGCCTTCCAGCTGTCTGGCCGTCGCGTCCGCAATCTGCGTTCCCTGACTCACCGTGGCAATCGAGCGTCTGATCAGCGCCGAAGTGGACTGCGACGCCTCCGCGCTCTTGGCCGCCAGGTTGCGGACCTCATCGGCAACCACGGCGAATCCCTTGCCGGCTGTGCCGGCGCGGGCCGCCTCCACGGCGGCGTTCAGCGCAAGAATGCTGGTCTGGAACGCAATATCTTCAATCGTCTTGATGATTTTCTCGATCTCGTTGGAGCTGCTTGTGATCTCCCCCATGGCGGCGATCATTTCCTGCATCCGCTGATTCCCCTCGGCGAGCTGGCCGCCCATCCCGCCGACCTGTTCCCTGGCCCGCTGGACATTTTGCGCGGTCTGCTTGACGCTGCCCGTGACCGAGCGGATAGTTTCCTCCAGCTCCTCCACCGCGCCGGTCTGCTCCATGGAGCCCTGGCTGAGCGCCTGGGCGGCGGTGGACATCTGCTCTGCCCCGCCGGAGACATGCTCCGCGCTGGCGACGATCTGCCCCATTGTGGCATTGAGCTTTTGCAGAATATCGTTCAGGGAGGTGCGGATAGACGCAAAATCACCGACATACTCCTGGGTGATCTGCGCCGTCAGATCACCGCCGGCGATGGCCTCCAGCATGCCGGATATTTCCCCGATGTAGTTTCTCAGGCGGCTAATGGTATGGTCAAAGCTTTTGGACAGGACCCCGATTTCATCATCCGAATCAATTCCTACCTCCATCATCTGGTGCTGGTTCAGCCCCAAATCTCCCTGCTCCAGGGTCTGCGCCAACACGGTCAGGCGGAAGAGCGGCGTGGAAACCGTTCTTTTTATATAGGCCCCAACGATTAAAATCCCGATGACAATCAGGACTACGCCGGCTACGCAGGACAAAATAATTGTCAGCCCGATTTGCTCTGTGGCGGACGTCATGGAGATTCCCGCGAAAATCAGGCCGTCAATTTGTCCGTCGGCGCCGTAAGTAGGAACATAGGAGCAGAGATGCGTCTCACCCAAAATGACGGCCTGCCCCACGTAGCTCCTGCCCTGTTTCAGCACTATCTCAGAAATCTCTCCGGAGAGACGGGTCCCCACGGCCCTCCGCCCATTCTGCTGGATGGTCGTATATGCCCGTTCGTCTCCATGAAAAATAGTAAACTCGCATCCCATTTCCTTCTTGAGCGCATCCAAAAGCCCCGTCTTATCCTCATCGCCGGAATAGGCGGCCAGCTCGTAGGCCAGCACGTTCGTGCCGCTGACGCATTCGTTTTGCATCATAGACATGGTGAGCCGGTAAAACATCAGCACACACAGCAGCACAACCAGGGTGATGCTCATCCCCAGCATCGCTGCCACCAGATTTCCCACCTTGCGGCCAATCCGCTTGATCTTTTTTGTATCCTTTCCACTATGTACGATAGGCGCCATATATTTCACTCCCGAGTTATAATATTTTGTGATCCATACGATTCCCATTCAGGGTTGGCCCTTTCAGAGCCTCAGTACATATTGCTCCCAAACTGAAAGGTCGGAAGCAATATTTGCCATGTTTTGCGGTTGCCGCTGTTTACAGCGGCGAACAAAACGGCTTGAATCAAATGGCTTATTTCCGAGCTTTAAGCCCGGAAATAATAACAAATACAATACCGGAATCGCCCTGCCGCGTCTCCGTTCCCGTCACCGCGCTGACATTCTGCGGGGAGCCGCTGCGTTCCCGTCACGTCCCTGTCACTCCTTTTCCCAATGATTTTTATTGATAGGCAGGAGAAAAGCCGCTCGTTCCGCCGGTGACATGCGCTGAACAAAACCGGCGGGCGATAGGCTGCGGTATCAGTATACCACAGCCTGCCTGTAAAGGGAAGTTCTTTTTTCCCTCCGGCCGCCAAAAACAGCCCGTTAAAATTTTTCTCCATTGTGGTAATTGTCACTTGACAGGACCGTCCAAGGGCTGTACTATATATATGTTCGCTGTGCGGGCTGTACGCAATATCTTGTGCCCGGGGGCGGTTGAAATCCCGTCCCTGGGCACAGTTTTGAATTTTTATTGATTTACTGAGGAGTACGCAGAAATGACGATTGAGAAATTAAAAAAGCGGGACGGACGCCTGGTCAGCTTCGATAAGGAGAAGATCGCGGGCGCCATTGCCAAAGCCTTCGAGGCCACCTATAAACCGGGCCAGGAGGATGTGGCCGAAACGCTGGCCAACGAGGTGCTGTCCATCCTGGAGGTGGAAGGCGCCGCCGCGCCGGAGGTGGAGCACATCCAAGACCTGGTGGAAAAGGTGCTCATGGACAACGGCTACATCCAGACCGCCAAGGCGTACATCCTCTACCGCAACGAGCGCAGCCGGGTGCGGGAGATGAACACCCGCCTGATGAAGACCTACGAGGACATCACCTTCTCCGACGCGGTGGACTCCGACGTAAAGCGGGAAAATGCCAACATCAACGGCGACACCGCCATGGGCTCCATGCTGAAATACGGCAGCGAGGGCGCCAAGCAGTTCTACCAGATGTTCGTCCTCAAGCCCGAGCACGCCAAGGCCCACCAGGAGGGGGATATTCACATCCACGACCTGGACTTCTACACCCTCACCACCACCTGCTGCCAGATCGACATTAAGAAGCTGTTCAAGGGCGGGTTCTCCACAGGCCACGGCTATCTGCGGGAGCCCAACGATATCGCCTCCTACGCCGCCCTGGCCTGCATCGCCATCCAGTCCAACCAGAACGACCAGCACGGTGGACAGGCCATCGTCAACTTTGATTACGGCATGGCCGACGGCGTAAAAAAGACCTTCCGCCGGTACTACACCCGGAACCTGGCAAAGGCCCTGCTGCTCTGGCACGATGACATGGACGACCCGGAGAGCGATCTGAAGGCCCTGCGGGAAAAGCTCGAGGAGGAGACGGGGCTCTATCCCCATCTGGAACACTGCCAGGAATACATGGCGGCGGAGCTGCCCTGCCTGGTGGAAAAGTACGGCGATGAGGAGCGGATGAAGAAGGCCCAGTCCATGGCCGTCCACTATGCGGAGAAGGAGACTGACCGAGCCACCTTCCAGGCCATGGAGGCGTTCATTCACAACCTGAACACCATGCACAGCCGGGCCGGGGCCCAAACGCCCTTCTCCTCCATCAACTACGGCATGGACACCTCCCCCGAGGGCCGGATGGTCATGCGGAACCTGATGCTGACCACCGAGCAGGGCCTGGGCAACGGGGAAACCCCTATCTTCCCCATCCAGATCTTCCGGGTGAAGGAGGGCGTCAACTACAACCCCGGCGAGCCCAATTACGACCTTTTCAAGCTGGCCTGCCGGTGCAGCGCCAAGCGACTGTTCCCCAATTTCGCCTTCGTCGACGCCCCCTTCAATCTGCAGTACTACGACCCCAGGCGTCCGGAGACGGAGATCGCCTACATGGGCTGCCGCACCCGCGTCATTTCCAACGTCTACGACTCCTCCCGCCAGCAGTGCAACCAGCGGGGCAACCTCAGTTTTACCTCCATCAACCTCCCCCGGATCGCCATCAAGTCCAAGGGGGATCTGGACGCCTTCTTTGACGAGCTGGACCGGAAGCTGGACCTGTGCGTAGACCAGCTGATCGAGCGGTTTGAGATCCAGGCCCGGAAGCATGTGTACAACTTCCCCTTCCTCATGGGCCAGGGGGTGTGGCTGGACAGCGAGAAGCTGGGCTGGACCGACGAGGTCCGGGAGGTCCTCAAGCACGGGACCCTTTCGGTGGGCTTCATCGGCCTGGCGGAAACTCTGGTGGCCCTCACCGGCCAGCACCACGGCGAGAGTGAGCGGAGCCAACGGCTGGGTCTGGAGATCATCGCCCGGATGCGGGCCCGGATGGATGCGGAGAGCCAGAAGACGGGGCTGAACTTCTCCCTGCTGGCCACCCCCGCCGAGGGGCTGTCAGGCCGCTTTATCCGGATGGACCAGAAGAAATTCGGCAAGATCCCCGGCGTGACGGACCGGGATTACTACACCAACAGCTTCCATGTCCCCGTGTACTATCCCGTCAGCGCTTTCGAGAAGATCAAGCTGGAGGCCCCCTACCACGCCCTGACCAACGCGGGCCACATCAGCTACGTGGAAATGGACGGCGACCCGCTGAAGAATCTGGACGCCTTTGAGAAGGTCATCCGGTGTATGAAGGAGGCGGGCATCGGCTACGGCTCCGTCAACCACCCCGTTGACCGGGACCCCTGCTGCGGATATACGGGGATCATCGACGACGAGTGCCCCGGCTGCGGCCGCCATGAGGCCGACGGCCGGGAGGGCTTCGAACGCATCCGGCGGATCACCGGCTACCTGGTGGGTACCATGGACCGCTGGAACGACGCCAAGAGCCATGAGGAAGCGGAGCGCGTGAAGCACGGGCTGTAAGGCGAACGTTTCTGTTTTCCTGCCGCCGTAATCTGTCTGTGCAGTTCAGTTCTCAGCATTACTGTATTTCAGTGGTGCAGTTTGGCACCGCCGGACAGGCCGGTACCGGCCACGGTGCGGACTACCGCATCGTAGATGAAAATCTGTACTACGTGGAAACCGCCAAAATTTTCGCCATCTGCGGCTACCGCCTGCTCAAGGACGATGCGGCGGCGGCCAAGGACCTGCTGAACGGGTTCCAGCCCGCCTTGACGGCCGAGGGCTACCGGAAGTATCTGGCAGACAACCAGAAGTTTGAGCATATGGACCCCGTCCCTGTCCCTTCCTTCGAAGACTGACGCCTAGCTTGCCAGATACCAGATAATTGAATACTGACCTGCGCGCTTTTTACCGGCCGTCCGACGAGCAACACCGGCCTGGTATCCAGCCCTCCTCTCCATTTTCCTGCACGACCGCACTACAGAATGCATTGCAAAAGTAATGCTTTGTGGCAAAAACTTGATTTTTGTTGACAAAATCAAGAGCTGCGGTGTATGATTGAGCAAAAGCAAGCGTGCAGGAGGTACCGTATGCCTACAATTGTCAGGGACAGCATCAGCCAGCAGGTTTATGAGGATCTGGTCATTCGAATCCGAAACAGGGAGATTTTGCCGGGTACACGGTTGGTAGTCAACACGCTGCGGGATGAGTACAACGTCTCCTCCACTCCGATCCGGGATGCGCTTTCTCTCCTTTACCGATACGGCTTTGTCGAAAACCTGGGCAATTCCCGCTACGCGGTTATTACGGTTACCCGGAAGCTGGTAGAGGACCTGATAGAATGGAACTATCATATGACGCTGCTGGGAATCCAGATTTCCCTCGCCCGCGGAAAGGACTATACCTACTGCCATTTAAAGGAAGCTGTAGATGCGTTCCTCTCCTGCGGAGAGGAGGACACGCCGCTGTCGGTCCGGCTGTATGCGGATGTATGGAATACTTTTGTAGACTATACCGGCAACGAGTGCATTGCCCGGATGGCCGATCCGCTGATGGGGGTCTTTGCCGTGGCCTTCGGCGATTATACGGAAGTCTTTCCCCACAAAAGCTCTGTACAGGTATGCCAGGATTTGCTGCAGGCCTTTGAGGAAAACAATATGGATCTGGCTATACAGGCCGTCGAGCAGGTAAATGAATGCTTCCGCGGCTATGTGGATCGGCATACATTTCCCAGCCTTTAACGGCATACTGCTAAACAAAAAGCGTCAAAATTTTGACGCTTTTTGTTTTCCCTATTATAGTGCATCAAGCGTTACGCATGAAACAAACCGTGCCGGGTTTTCGGCGTCAGCTCCGCCGGCGCGTACACTCTCAAGGAGGAAATAAAATGAAAATACAAAGCGAACATCCCCCATTACAGGCCAAATCCGTGCTGCGATTTGCCATCTGCTCTATTGCGGGGACACTCCTGTTTTTGATCCCTCTCCCTATTCGCGGAAAAAGCGATCTGCTGGTCGCTGCGTCCGCTGACTATCTTACCGGGCTCCTGGCCCCGGCGCTTCCCTGGATACTGACTGCGTTTTTTACAGCCGGCGCGCTGGTTTCGCTGGTCCATTTTATTTGGCCTGTCCCCTTTTTGGAGCGGAGCTCCCTGCTGCGGGAATCCTTTTCTATGAGCCTGCCCAAGCTGTTAGCGCGGATTTTTGGCGCGGCGTTCTTTGCCATGAACGCGCTCCAGATCGGACCGGCGTGCATCATCTCCCCGGCTACCGGCGGGACCATGTACAGCCTGATGCTGTCTCTGGCCGTATGGCATCTGATGTCCTTTTATCTGTTCTCCCTTTTGATGGATTTCGGTTCCATGGATTTTATCGGCACGCTGATTCAGCGGATCATGCGTCCGCTGTTCACCCTGCCTGGCTGCGCGGCGATTGACTGCATGGCTTCCTGGGTGGGGAACGGGCCTTTCGGCGTCGTCATCACAAAAATGCAGTATCAGGCCGGCTATTATTCCCGGCGCGAATCGGCGGCGGTCGCGTCCTGCTTTTCTATCGTTTCCGTTTCCTTCTGCGTGATCGTAGCCAAAACTCTGCATATTATGGACTACTTCGGCTCGTACTATCTGAGCATCACAGTTTCAACCATTCTCTGCGCGGTCATTCTGCCTCGTATCTGGCCGCTGAAGAACGTCCCAGACACGTATTGTCCCGATACACCGGCGCAATGCGACATACCTGCTGGAAATGGAACCCTGGGCCGCGCGGCAGCCTGTGCTGCCAAGAAAGCCGGCGAAGCCAGGCTCCGCCCGATTCTCAGACGCAGTTCTCAGACGGCTCTTGATTTCTTTCTGGGCGTATTCCCCGTCATGATGGCCTGCGGCACACTGATGCTGATCGTCTCGGAATATACCCCGGTCATTCGATGGCTTGCAATTCCTTGGGAATATTTGCTTTCCGCCCTGCGCGTCCCGGAGGCGGCGGCCGCCGCGCCAGCCCTGCTGGTGGGGTTTGTGGACATGTATCTCCCCGCTGTCGCCGGCAGTACCATCAGCAGCGATGTCACCCGGTTCATCATTGGCAGCGTATCCATCGGCCAACTGATTTATATGACGGAAACTGGGGCGATTATTTTGAAAAACCGAGACATTTTCGGCCTGTCCTTTCCACGTCTGGCCGCCGTTTTCCTGCTGCGCACCGTTATTTCTCTGGCAGCGGCCCTTTGCTTCGCCTCCCTCCTCTTCTAACTCCCCCGCCAGAGGCAGCAAAAGAGCACAGCAGCCATCCCCTCGGCATATATTGATGACGGGAGGCGGTAACATTGTCATACTACCTGCTGCTGAGCCGCTCCATCACCCACGCCCAGCGCATGAGCCGCGTCTTGGAACGGGCGGGGATTACCGCCCGCTTTTTCCGGCCCCCCATGGGACTGACCGACCGGGGCTGCAGCTACGCAGTCCGGATCGGGGAGGGCAGCCTGCCTGCAGCCATGGAACGGCTGCGGAGCGAGGGACTTGTTCCTATGCGCGTATTTTATGCGGAGAGCGATGGCTCGTTCAGCGAAACTGCCATATAAATAACGAGGGCCGCCGCCCCCAAAGGGCAGCGGCCCAATCCATATCTGTCAGGAGGATTCCGCAATGATCTATTTCGACAGCGCGGCCACTACGCTGCAAAAGCCGGCCTCCGTCCCAGCGGCGGTGGCAGACGCGATTGACACCATGACCACCCCCGGACGGGGTGACCATCCCGCCGCCCGGATGGCGGCGGACCTGATGCTGCGCTGCCGGATGGAGGCGGCGGAGCTGTTCGACGTTCCCACACCGGAAAACGTCATCCTGACCTCCAACGCCACCCACGGCCTGAACATCGCCATCCGGAGCTTGGTATCTCCCGGGGACACGGTGGTTATCTCCGGCTACGAGCACAACGCCGTTACCCGGCCCCTCCGGGACATCGGGCGCGTGTCCTGCCGGATTGTCAACGGGCGGCTTTTCGACCCCCGCCAGATGATCGAGGGCTTCCGCCGGGCGGTGGATGGAGGGGTAAAGGCCGTCATCTGCACCCACACCTCCAACGTCTTCGGCTACACCCTCCCCATGGACGAAATCGCCGGTATCTGCCGGGAGCGGGGGGTTCCCCTCATCGTGGATGCCTCCCAGTCCGCCGGCATCCAGCCGGTGAGCCTGCGCCGCTGGGGGGCGGCTTACACAGCCATGCCGGGCCACAAGGGGCTCTACGGCCCCCAGGGCACGGGCCTTCTGCTGTGCGGAGAGGGTCAGACGGCCCGGCCCCTTCTGGCCGGAGGCACCGGGAGCCTCTCCCTGCAGCAGGAAATGCCCGATTTCCTGCCCGACCGCCTGGAGGCGGGCACCCAGAACGTCCATGGCGCGGCGGGACTGCTGGCGGGACTGCGCTTCGTCCGCGCCCAGGGGCTGGAGAAAATCCGGCGGCGGGAGGAGGAGGTCCTGCGCATCCTGGCCGCCGGACTGTCCGGCAGGGACGATTTCCGCGTCTTCGCCGATCCTGCGGGCGGCGGCAGCGCGCTGAGCGTCCTCCCCCTGCGGGAAGCGCCGGAAACCCTGGCGGACCGTCTGGCGGAGCAGGGCGTCGCCGTGCGGGCGGGCCTTCACTGCGCTCCCCTGGCCCACCGGACCGCAGGCACGGAGGAAACTGGTACCCTGCGGTTCTCCGCCTCTATCTTCAACACGCCGGAGGAGGCGGAAACCGTCCTGCGAATGCTCTGAAATCCCGCCGGCGGGGAAATGCGCATTGACACCTCCCCGTTTTTTTGCTAGAATAAGCCTCAACAGGGATAAAAACACGTCCCGGTCGGTAGTCCGGGAGCGGCGGAGCCGCCGTCAGTAGCCTTCCTCCTTTGGTCGTCCTTTCCCTGCGCTGTTATTAAAGGAGGAACCAAATATGGAAACAGGGAAAGCGAAACTGACAGTGCTGTTCGATCCGCCCTTCTGGGTGGGGCTGTTTGAGCGGGAGCACGGGGGCCGCTACGAGGCCTGCCGGGTGGTATTCGGCAGAGAGCCCCGGGACTTCGAAGTCTACGCTTACGTCTTAGACCGATACAGCCGCCTGGCCTTCTCCCCCGCCCTGCCGGCGGAGCCGGGCCAGGCCCGGGACCCCAACCCCAAACGGGCCCAGCGTCTGGCCCGCCGGCAGACACTGCCTGCCGGTATCGGCACCAAGGCCCAGCAAGCCCTCCAGCTTCAGTGGGAGGAGAACAAGGCGGAACGCCGCGTCCTCTCCCGGGAGGCCCGGGAGGCGGAGGAAGCCCGCCGCTTCCGGCTGCGCCAGGAAAAGCGGCGGGAGAAGCATCGGGGACGCTGAGAAGCTGTACCAATAGGCGCGGGCACGTATCTTGACGGAAAATTTTTCGTCTGGCTGCGTCAGAAACTCTTGAAATCCGTTAGGATTCCTGCGAGTTTCTTCCTTGCCAGACAAAAAATTTTCTCGCCAATCTGCATACCGTCACCTATTGGTACTGCTTCTGAATCATTTCCACATGCAGAAGGGAGAGGCTGGTTCAGCCTCTCCCTTCTCTGTTTGCAATGCTTAGAGCCTGTTTAATATCTCAACGAGTGCGGATTGGCGAGTGGATTTTTTGTCCAGCGAGGCAAAAAGCCGCAGCAAT